>CAZANK010000607.1:0-2440 GCA_964486235.1 uncultured Prolixibacteraceae bacterium
CGCGAGGCCGGATTCTTTTTAGCAAACTTATCGGAATACTTTCCGGCCAGGATAACCCCGATAAAGGCGAATAAATGGGTGTAAAACATGGAATGGAAGCCGGCGGAGGAAAGGCTCATGTTAAATTTTTCATACAAATATGTCGGCATCCAGGTCAGATAGCCGGTCAGCACGAAAATGAGCCCGCTGAAGCCAATCGTAAGCATCAGCGCGGTGGGCGTGCCGAGAAGCACTTTAAAACCTTCCAGCAACCGGACTTTCTCTTCCTGCTTTTCGTCCGGATGGCCTTTCTTGTCTTTCAGCCGGAAAATTAAAACAATCCCGTGAATGACCCCCACGGCGCCAAAGACATAAAACGCATTTCGCCAACCGTAACGCTCACCGATATAACCGGCAATATAGCCGCTCAGGATAATCCCAACATAGTAGGAAGTCTGGTGGATCGACATGGCAAATGCACGCGTCCCCTTGTGGTATTGAGCCAGCAGGGAATAGTTGGCCGGACCGAAAAAGGCTTCGCCGCCGCCGGTTGCGATGCTTCGCATCAGCACCAGCATCAACACACCGTTACTCAGTCCGGTGAACATGGTGGCAATACTCCAAAACAAAATACTCAGCGACACAATCCACTTCTTACTGAAAATATCACCGACGTATCCGGCCAAAGGGACCAGCAAGGCATACACCAGATTAAAGGCAGTGGCAATGGAACCGATCTGAAGATCCGATAAATGCAGGTCGTCTTTGATCAGGGGTAAAACCACATTGAAAACCTGCCGGTCGGCCTGGTTCAGGAAGAAAGCGACCCACAAAAGCGCCAGTACTTCCCATTTGTAGTGCTTGTTTTCTGTGATCATACCTGCTAATTTTTGGTTAAGTTTACACTACGGCCATGCAGAATACTGCTGTGGTGTGGTGTGGTGCAAATCTAAAACAGATTTATTACTTTTGCAACTGAATGTGCATTATTTTTGCAGCACAAGCATCAACATGCGTCAGATATTGATCACATGGTCCAATTATTTCTTGCACTTTCTCTCAAATAAGCAAAGTTATCTTATTTTTGTAACTGATAGTTTGAGCACGATGTTTGAAACAGAATTCCATAAACCCTTCAAATCTGTTTCGTCACTTGTAAAACAATTTGAAACCATCCGTTCGTCAGATGACACAAAAATGGAGGATAAGTTTGTGCCGCGTCATAACGCTGCGATGGTTTTTCAGTTTAAGAAACTGCCGTGCATCGTTAATCCGAAGAATATTGAGCGCAATCCGTTTTTCATTGCTCCGCTTGTCTACCAGGCAAATACCTTAAAGATTTCTGATGAACTCGATACAGATACTGTTGTTTGCCATCCTTTTGTTATGTCTTTCGTTTTTAATGGCGATATGACTTCCGCACGTGATCTAAACAGACCTTTCCTAAATTAATAAAAATGACCCAAAAACTTAATCCGTTTATCGTCCTTTTTGTCCTGGTTCAATCTTTTGGTTTTGCCCAGGAGCACCCCTTTTCAAACGAAGTTGTTATTAATACCTACGGTGGTGAAACCATGCCCTTTGCCAGAGGTGAAGTGAGGAGGACACAAAACATTATGCTCGAATTTCCTGTCAGGTACTCCGGCAGCTATTTGCCAACTCTGGATAAGATAACAGACATTGTTGTCAGGTGGGATAAGTTAAATCCTCCGCAAGGTTTCAGGGCAACATTCGATAAGCTTTTAGATGTCACTTACGATGAAGAAATCTACGAGTATCGCGGTGATGACCCTTTACCACATCGTGTCCCGGACCTGAGAATAATATTCGAACCTTATTTTGTAGGAGATCAAGGGGAACCTGATGTTGCAGAGATTGGCATAAGTGCATCTGCCAGCCTTCGGATCAATAATCCTTACATGGTCGCCGGATCACCGATTATTGCCGGTATCTATTTATGTCCGCTCAAGACTGCTGATTTTTACGGTTTCCCGATTTATGAGACCACCGACGGTGAAGTAACGATCATCTATAAAAAACAAGCTCCACTTTTCATCCCGGTTACACAAGAGGAATATATCAATGCGCATATTTCCTTTTGGGAAAACGAAATTGCAAAAAATCAAACAGGGCAAAAAATTCCTGAAAACAAAAGGAGTGTCAGGGAAACTGTTGACAGTGAAAAAGCAGAGCGTCAGGCAGCGCTGGAAAAAGCATACCAGGAGATGCTGAAATACGACAAAAAGGCTGCAGAAGATTTGAAAAAGACGATGATGGAAGTGGAGAGCCAACTTGCTTCCCGGATGGCGACCGACCCGGATGCTGCTTACTCTAAAAATGATTTGCTTGAAAAGGGGAATGAAATTGCACGGCAGACGATAAAAGCGTTAAAAGCAGAACTGGCTGCGCTTTCGCCCGAACAACGAAAAAAACAGGCACACTATAACGCGGGTGCACGAGA
>CAZANK010000608.1:0-2432 GCA_964486235.1 uncultured Prolixibacteraceae bacterium
TGATTCCATTGATGGAATTCGATAATCCCTGCATGTTGTAACTGACCTATAATAAATGATAAATTTAACAAAAGTTCTTTTAAAAATGGTTTCAATTCTTCGTCAGTGAACCGAACGGGCTTACCATTAATTATATTCAAAAAAATTGATTTTCGACTCAGGGTATTTCCGGGTTTGTTCGTTTTAAAAACATCAACGCCAAAAAAGATGACGGAAGAAACCCTGATCAAATACATTACCGGACAGGCCGATGCGGTCGAAGCCGGGCAGGTAGGAACGTGGGCTTCAGCTTCAGAGGAACGCCAGAAAGAACTCGGACGAATAAGAAATGTCTGGATCCTGTCCGGGTTGGGAAACGAAGTTGACCAACTGATCAAAGAACCGGAAATCAGGCGTATTTTGGACAAGATCCGGATCAAAAAGGATCCCAAAAAAACGCGTCGCCTGAAACTATTGAAATATGCTGCGGTATTGTTCTTCGTCGTCAGCATCTCCGGCTTTCTGGGCTACCTTATTTCACGATCGGCAATTCCCGCATCCGAATACGCCGGGATCATTGTTCCAAAGGGCGAACGATCGAAAGTCGTATTGCCTGACGGTTCAACTGTCCAACTCAACGGAGGCTCCCAATTGCGGTTTTCACCCGGTTACCGGTCAGGGAAAAGGGTCGTCTTTCTTGAAGGTGAAGCCTTTTTCGAGGTCGCCCATGACCGCTTCCACCCATTTGTTGTTGAAGCCGGCAACCTGCAAATCGAAGTGTTGGGGACCAAATTTAATGTCAGCAGTTATCCGGACGATGAAACCATTACGACGTATCTTGAGGAAGGAAAAGTGAAAGTCTGCATGGAAGGACAGGGCGACACCTATCTAAAACCTTCCGAAGTGCTAAAATTCAACAAGCCGGACGGGACGGCAGAAAAACAGACCGTAAACGACCACCGGTTTTCAGATTGGACCAAAGGGATCCTGAATATCAAGGGTGAAACCATCGAAGAACTGGCCAGGAAGCTGGAAAGACGGTTTGATGTCCGGATCAGCTTTGGCGATGCTGAAGTCCGCAAGCATACGTATTCCGGTTTAATCAGGGATGAAGAATTGGGAACCGTCCTTGAAGCGCTTCAATTTACATCATCACTGAAATACGAGAGGCATGGGAAGATCGTCACCATCTGTTCCGTAAAATAAAACCGGAAAACATTCGCAGTGTTTTCCGGCCTTTGAAATAACCGTGCCTTCCGGTTCGCAGCCGTCAGGCACATGTTTAACGAATAAATACGATTCAAATTTATGAAAAAAAAACTAAAACGAGACCGGCGTGAGCAAATTACAATGGTCAGAAAGGGATTTTTAATGATGCGTTTATTCCTTTTTCTAATGATCCTGGGGGTGTTGCACAGCACAGCCTCCGTTTCGCAAACCAAACGATTTAACCTGAATGAGAAAGACATCTCACTCAAAGATGCGCTGAAGCTGATCGAGGAGCAAAGCGGGTACCGTTTCTTCTATGAAGAAAACAAATTAGATATCGGTAAAAGACTGGATATCAACGTCAGCAACAGCACCATCGAAGAAGTGCTCGATCAGTTGCTCCGTCAAACCGGCATCGAATACAAACTGATGGATAACAATTTCGTGGTGCTCAAATCAGGAGACCCTGATTACAAAATTCTTCCCGGCACCACCCGGCAAGCCCATTCCGTTTCCGGCAAAGTGACCGACCCTTCCGGCGCTTCCTTGCCGGGGGTTTCAGTGATCGTAAAAAACACGACACAGGGAACCATTACTGGTACCGACGGACAATACTCCCTGCCTAACGTATCGGCTGATGCGATCCTTGTCTTTTCGTTTGTCGGAATGAAAAGCAGGGAAATACCGGTCGAAGGAAAAACAGCAATTGATGTCGTGCTGACAGAAGAAACCATCGGAATAGAAGAAGTCGTAGCTATTGGATACGGAACCGTGAGAAAATCTGATCTGACCGGTGCTGTTGCAACACTGAAGGGAGATGCAATTGCAGAACGTAAAACGATCCAGGTATCACAAGCACTGCAAGGAGCTGTCCCTGGTGTGATGGTTACCCGTGACAATGGCACCCCGGGTTCCTCTGCAACCATTAATATCCGTGGCGTAACTACGATCGGTGACAGTAGTCCCTTAATCATTATGGATGGAGTTCCTGTCAACAATATCAATGATATCAATCCCAATGACATTCAGGATATTTCAGTATTAAAAGATGCGGCCTCGGCTTCCATTTACGGGTCCAGAGCTGCAGCAGGGGTGATCCTCGTCACTACAAAACGGGCAAAAAAAGGTGAATTGAACCTGAGTTACAATGCTGAATATGGTATTGAAGCCCCAACCCGCCTGCCCGATTACGTTGACGTTGTCAGGTATATGCAAATTGTGAATGAATTACGTTGGAATGATAA
>CAZANK010000609.1:0-2428 GCA_964486235.1 uncultured Prolixibacteraceae bacterium
CCCTGAAAAGGCCCTTCCCTCTTTTCGATTATTGGAAATCGCCGCCGAAATCCATTTCATTGGCGCCTCCGCCGTTTGCGTCGGGCCGGTCAACTTTATAATTGTTGATCTTATAGCTTAACGTTAGCGTCAGGATGCGGGGTTCTCGTTCAAATCGCTGGTAGGATTTGAAGTTCGGTCCTGCCGTGGTGCCTTCATATTTTCCGGTGCCCAGCGCGTCGATCAGGCTGACGGTGGCGGTCAGTTTCTTTTTCATCAGGTCCTGGCGGTAGGAAATATTGGAATAAAACATGCCTTCCCGGTCTCCCTGTGCGGAAACAGACGGTCCTCTGTACATCCCCATTAACTGCATCCGGCTGTTGGGGGAGAACCTGAAGATCGTGTTGATCCTCCCGTCGATGTTGGTGCTTTCGCGTTTAATTGCTTCTCCGTTCGATTCGTCTTCGATCCGGTAATTGTAAAGGGAGACGCTGGAATTTACCTGCAGCCATTTTATCGGGCTGACATCGCCCATGAGTTCGGCGCCCAGCGAATAGTCATTATTCAGGTTGACAACCCTTTCATAGAGGATGCCGTCTTCGCCTACCTGGCTGATCCCCGTGATCAGTCCGTTGGTTACCCGGTAAAAGCCTTCCAGCGAAACGAACGATGCCCCCGCCCGTTTCAACAGTCCCAACTCATAGGAATCGGTGTATTCCGGCTTCAGGTCAGGGTTCCCGCTCCGGATGGAATACTGGTCGCGGTATTCCTTCGACGGATCCAGGTCGCGCCCCCTGGGCCGGTTAATCCTCCTGCTGTAACTGGTCATCAACTGGTAACTCGCGGGCAGTTCCATTGAAACATGGGCCGTAGGGAAAAAGTCGATTCGTTCCAGGTTAAACGACTGGTTTGTCTGGGGCAGGTGCGTTTGTCGCCTGGTGTATTCCCCCCGGGCTCCCAGCATGTATTGAAATGGCCCTGCTTTACTGGAAAGCGTGGTATACGCGGCATGGATATCCCGTTCAAACTCCTGGAGGTTGCTGAATTCATCATCATTATCCCAGCTTTCGGCGGTGTTGTTGAACCGTTGGAGCAGGTATTCTTCCTCTGAGCGGTCGAGCCGGCTCTGAAAACCTGCTTCCAGCTTGCCTTCTTTTCCCAGGGGCTGGGTGTAGTCGGCCTGAACGCGGTAGTTATTGTCGGATTCATCCTCTGTTGAGCGAATCTGAAGATGATTCGTCCCGATTGGTTCGTAACCTGAATTCGCAAAATACTCATTTTCATGATCGGTGTCGTCTGCGTTCCTGTGGGAATAATAGAACACTGCTTCAAGTTTGTGAGTGCCTTCCTGGTTAAACTTGTGTTGAAAGTTCATACTTCCGCTCACGTAATTGCCGCTTCTTTTGGAAGGGTCACGTTCCACCGAATAGCTGTCACCCGAGGCCGGCAGGGTGTACCGGTGGATGTGCGCCTGTCCGCCGCCTTCAAAGCTGTAATAGCCGTAATTCCCGATCAGGCCGAGGGTGGTTTGGCCTGAGAGGAAGAAATCGGCGCCTGTCTTCATGGAATAACCGCTTCGGGCAAACCCCCTTTTGCCGTCTTTGATCAGGTATTCGGTGGTATCTTCCCCGGTTGGATACGTCTTGTACGTCTCCCTCGTGGAGAAATTCTTTCCGGAAAAGTTCCTGTCGCTGAGGTCCACGCCAAAGGTCAGGTTAACTTTTTCTGTCTTTTTATTCAGGGTGACATCCAACTGCTGCTTGTCGTTGGTGCCCACCATGGCATTGACAATGCCATTGATTCCTGCCCGGACGTGTTTTTTCATGACCACGTTGATAATCCCGGCCATGCCGTCAGGCTCGTACCGGGCCGACGGGTTGGTGATGATCTCAATGTTTTCGACGGCCGAAGCAGGGATTTGCTGAAGGGCATCGCTGCCGGACAAGACACTGGGCCGCCCGTCAATGAGCACCGTAAAACTCGACGATCCCCTCAGGGAGACGTTCCCTTCGATGTCGACCTGTACGGAAGGCGTATTCTCAAGGGCGTCGACGACGGTCCCTCCCGCGGCATGGATATCCTGGGAGATGTTGATGACTTTCTTGTCGACTTTGTATTCCACCCGTGGCTTTTGAGCAACCACTTCAACGGTGTTGATCTCCAGGGTAGAGGGTTCCAGCTTCACGATACCCAAATCGACCTGCCTGTGATCGGGGGTAATCTGAATATTGTTGATCCGCGTTTTGTTGAACCCGATGAAATTCGCTTCCACATAAAACTGGCCGGGAGTGAGGTTTCCAATTCGGAATGCTCCTTCTACGTCTGTTATTCCTCCTGTTACAAGCGCGGAATCGCTGCTGTGATAGACAGAAACGTTCGCGTACTCCATCGGCGTGTTGGTGCCTTTTTCAACGATTATTCCCTTGATGCTGAATTTCACCGGCAGGTT
>CAZANK010000610.1:0-2427 GCA_964486235.1 uncultured Prolixibacteraceae bacterium
ACCCAAAACTTTCCTGCACCCCCGACCAAAAACTGATGCTGTTATACGGAGGGTCGATATACGATGGAAAAAAACTGATGGGATGCCAGACCCATGTCTCTTTTCTGGACAAAAAAGGCAAAGTTTTTTCAGAGCCAAAACCAGTGGTGATCGATAAGAAAATCCGTTCAGATTCTAATTGGCTGTGGAGAGTCTCCTGGTTCGAGGGCAAAGGGTACGGTGTAATATACCAAAAGGATACAGCCAGGGGAGGCACTGTTTTTCTGGTCCGTACCAAAAATGGAATAAACTATTCGCTTGTTTCAGAATTAACGACCGGGGGTTTTCCCAACGAGGCCACCGTTTTGGTGAAACCCGACCGCGAAATGCTGGTATTACTCCGCCGTGATGACGGGGACCAGCACGGGTACTTGGGATCTTCCAGGCCTCCTTACCGGGACTGGAACTGGAATGACCTGGAAATCAGGATTGGCGGCCCAAACGTCATCCCATACGACAGCACGAGGTTCATCATGGGGTCCAGATCCTACTATCCGGAAGGCGCCCGGACAGCCCTCTGGCTGATCACAAAAACAGGACCGCCGAAACAATTTCTCGAATTGCCAAGCGGGGGCGACACCAGCTATCCCGGTCTGGTGCTCTCCGGCGATACGTTGTGGGTTTCCTATTACTCGAGTCACGAAGGGAAATCTATGATCTATCTGGCAGAAGTTCCGGTAACCGGGTTAACTGATGAATAGAGGGTAAAAATTAAGGATTTATGTAAAAGGAGATTAATGTCATGATAAAATATAATTTAAAAACCGGTGTTTTAACGCTGTTGATCCTAATTGCAGGATGTAGCACAAAAAAAGAAACGCTTAACTGGTACAGAGGTAACTTACATACCCATTCCTATTGGAGTGACGGAGACGATTTTCCCGAAATGATCATGGACTGGTACAAATCGAACGGCTACCATTTTATTGGCCTGTCAGATCACAATATTCTGGCGGAAGGGGAAAAATGGAAAACAATACAGGGAAAAGAGATCCTGCTCAGGGGATTTGAGAGGTACCTGGAGAAGTTTGGAAAGGACTGGGTCGAATATAAACAGGACTCGGCGGGTATCACGGCCAGACTTAAAACACTCAGCGAATATCAGCCGCTTTTTCAGGAGGAGGGCCGGTTTTTGATCATCCCTTCTGAAGAAATCACAGACAAACTGGAGGGAAAAACGGTTCACGTAAATGCCACCAATATTCAAAAGGTGATCATGCCTCAGGGTGGAAAAACAATTGCTGAAATGCTTCAAAACAACATTAATGCCGTCATCCGGCAGCGGGAAGAAACAGGTGTGCCGATACTCCCGCATATCAACCATCCCAATCATCATTACAGCATCACCGCAGAGGACCTGATCCAGGTGCAGGGTGAACGTTTTTTTGAAGTTTACAATGGGCATCACCGTGTAAATAATCTGGGCGATTCTGTTCACATCAGCACGGAAGAAATGTGGGATGTCGTCAATATGGCTTACCTGGAAAAAAACCAGCCGTTGCTTTACGGTGTAGCGACAGACGACTGCCATAATTATCACGAATTTGGCAAGGATCGCAGTAATCCCGGAAGAGGGTGGATCATGGTGAATACCAATTCATTGACCGCTGAATCCCTGATCGGAGCCATGGAGGAAGGAAAGTTCTACGCTTCCTCCGGCGTAACGCTCGACTACATTCATTACGATAAAAATCAAATACGTCTCAAAGTAACGGCAACACCCGGTGTGAATTATGATATTCAACTCATTGGCTGGCGGGAGGGAGATGACAAAACCAGCGTACTTGCCCATACCAACGATACAGAGGTAAAATTTAACCTGGACGAAACGATCCGGTTTGCACGGGTAAAAGTTTTGTCGGATAAACTCAAGGCAAATCCCAATTGGGAAGGTGAATTTGAAACGGCGTGGACACAGCCGGTCACCATCATTAAGCGATAAAATTGAAAAAGATCACAACTCCCCGTTGGGTTGAGCGGTATGAGGATAAAATCCGGATTATTGGAAAAGGGAAAGAGATCAGCAGAGAATTGTCGCTAATGCAAAAAACGTCCCAACAGTTACACATACCTCAGCAGTGAAATCCTGATCTTATGAAACGCAGAGAACGGATACTTGCCGCCGTCGAACATCGCGAAAGTGACACCATCCCCTTTGGATGATGTGGCTCAATTGAGAATGCAATCGTAATATTATAACATGAAAAAGTGGAAAAGGAAGATACCGTCAGCCGCCCGGGCCTTAAAACGGCATTGATCCAGTACCGGCCCGTAAGAATTAGATAACCATCTTAACAGGAATTATCATGTCATTTACTTCAGGAGTTACAGCAGTATCCGGATCAAAACTGGCCAGGGGAGCCTGGATGGTCGTGGGGTTGCTGTTTG
>CAZANK010000611.1:0-2426 GCA_964486235.1 uncultured Prolixibacteraceae bacterium
CAAAATAAATTTGTGCTTTGTGGATAGGTTGGTGCAGGTTGAAAATGACAAGAAAATAAAAGCTAAATAAATGACAAACAGATGGATATGAATGAACACCAGTTGCCAACAAATTAGGAATTAAGGCACAGTGGGGCCAAAAAAAGAGGCAGTAAGTTTTGGGGCTCACTGCCTCTTTTTTTGTTCCGGTCTTTCAGGGTTGCACGCCCCATTGTGTTTTAATTCGTGTTGAACACGTGCCACATGGGATATTTTTGCACGTATCGTACTTTTATTTTTATATTTGCACGTATGAATTTAATTGACAAAACACTAGTGACATGAATACAAAATTGACATTGACTATTGAACAAACAATCATCGAGAAGGCAAAGAAATATGCCAATGGTAAAGGTCGTAGTTTATCCGACATTGTTGAGAACTACCTAAAAGCCATAACAAAAGAGGATAATAATGAACGTATTGAGCTTACCCCGATTGTAAAATCATTAAAAGGTACGTTTAAGGCTCCCAAAAACATCGACTACAAAAAAGAACTTTCTAAAAGACTTACAGAAAAATATTTTTAGCAAATGAAAAGAGTTCTTATTGACACTGACGTAATTCTAGACTTCTTTTTTGACAGAGAGCCGTTTTCGGACGATGCAGCAAAAGTCTTGTCTCTATGTGAATCTAGAGAAATTAAAGGCTTCATCACATCAGTGATAATCAGCAATGTCTATTATCTGTTAAGACAAAGTTCTACACATAAGAAAGTAATCGAGAAACTAACACAATTAATTACGATTACAGAAGTACTTACAACTGACAAAGATGTCATCCTAAAAGCTCTGAACTCGAATTTTAGGGATTTTGAAGACGCCTTGCAAAACTATTCGGCAGAATTAGATGGACAAATTGATTTAATTATCACGAGAAACATCAAAGATTTTAAGAACAGCTCTCTTGGAATAATGACTCCAGGAAATTATTTGAAGACAACAATTGCCAGCCGCTAACAAAAAATATATGATAATTGCCGTTTCCGTGCAGATTTGGAAGTTCGAAGCCCGCAACAACGGCGGTGCGGCTCGACAGGAAAGCAACCCGCAATCGGCAACTGCATATATTTGCGGAACGTTATAGCCAATGGTAGGTCGACTATACAAAAATGACGAACTAAGACAAACTATTCTTTTGCGGTGAAAAAATAGAACAATCACCGCACATGTGCGGCAAAAAATTCATATATTTATCGCACGATAATAATTAGGCAATGGCAAAATACATATACGAGTATCAAAACTGGACAGATTTTTCGTGGCAGGACAAAGCCATAAATGTCGTATTTGGCGAGGTAAGGCTCATGCAAGGGAAAATAATAGGACAAATGAACGCTTTGGGCTTTTTTGCTAAAGAAGAAGCCACGCTAACAGCCTTAACCTTAGATGTTGTGAAATCATCAGAAATTGAAGGCGAATTACTCAATTATGACCAGGTACGTTCGTCAATTGCAAGGCGTTTGGGTATAAACACTGCTGGACTTGTATCAAGCAGCCGCCACATTGAAGGTGTTGTAGAAATGATGCTCGATGCTACCCAGCGATACACTTTACCTTTGACCGAAAAACGTTTGTTTGGTTGGCACGCAGCACTTTTCCCCACAGGTCACAGCGGACCTTACTCAATAGAAGTGGGACGATACCGAACTGGTGAAATGCAAGTTGTTTCTGGAGCAATGGGAAAAGAAAAAGTGCATTACGAAGCGGTAAAGCCTGAGTTAGTAAAAATAGAAATGGATAAATTTTTGAATTGGTTCAACAACGAAAACTACCTTGACCCTGTTTTGAAAGCCGCCATAGCACACTTTTGGTTCATTATCATCCACCCCTTTGATGATGGGAACGGCAGAATTGGAAGAGCCATAACCGACATGTTGCTTGCCCGAGCCGAAGGCAGTGGAGAACGTTTTTACAGTATGTCTAGCCAAATATTAGCCGAACGCAAAATCTATTACGAAGTATTGCAAAAAGTGCAACATAGTTCAGGTGATATTACAGAATGGATCGATTGGTTTTTGCATTGTCTCAAAAATGCGATGCTCTCCACCGAGAACACCACACAGAAAATATTGCGTAAAGCTGAGTTTTGGAAATTACACGAACACACGCCCATCAACGAAAGGCAACGCATAATACTTAACATACTCTTTGACAATTTTGAAGGGAAATTACAAACCTCAAAATGGGCTAAAATTGTCAAAACCTCTACCGACACTGCCTTACGGGATATAAAAGACTTGGTAGAAAAAGGCATATTGAAACAAACTGACGAAAGAGGACGAAACGCAAACTATGAATTAGTAGACTTTAAACTAGAATAACCACTGGCTATAACACTTAAGTATCGTTTTCGGCGGTAGCCGAATATGTACTTTATGTTGAACT
>CAZANK010000612.1:0-2421 GCA_964486235.1 uncultured Prolixibacteraceae bacterium
GATCCATCATGGAAAACGCCTCCACCTCATTTGGTCCATGATTCCCGTCATTCCATGTGACCTTCCATATCCCGGAGAGATCAAACTGATTCATACCCGGAACTTCTGCCGGATTGGCATCGGATGACTGTCGTTGCCTGCCGGAATACGCTTGCTGACCCGAACCAGAATAGGATTCCGCGTAAAAAGCGAATAAAATCAGAACGGAAAAAAGTCTTTTCATGGTTAATGACGATATTCTTAAGTCGTTTCTTTTACGGATCAAGAAAGAGACAATCTTGCCACATCCCGGCTGACCATTCAATCTTCAAATTTCATTAAAATACCTTCGCCGGCCACCAGCCAATAGTCTTTTTTATGATTGTTCAGGTCTGCTTTTTTAATGACAGGCAATCCGGGATCATTCCCGGAAGGAACATAGGTATAAATACCTTCTTCCCCGCTCTTTGTCGATAGGGTAAACTTCGCCGAACGCTCCATACTCAAATTGACCACCATCGCATACCTGTTGCCGTCAGAATCCAAAAATTCACCGACCATCAAAGGCTCTGCACATTTAATTGATTCAATATGTTTACCGGGCAATGATACATACATTGAATCCAGTCCTAAAAAAGACGAGGTAAAATAAATACCCGTCGACGTCAGTTGGTTGATTATTGGACCTAAAGCCTGAATCTGCCGGTTCACTTCTTTCAAAGAATACCAAACCGGAGTCTTTTCATAACTTTCGTTCACAGGATTGTAATCTCCTCCGTTATACTGAAACCAGGATATCCCGTTATACCCAGCAGCTAATGACGTGTAGGCGTGAAAGAGCATATTTGAAAAAGAGGGGATGGAACTGTCATTTAACTGAATTGATGAGACAATATTCCAGTAGGGCAATTTGTATTTCAATGCCACCCGTCTGATCTCCAATAAATTGGTAAAATAGCTTAATCCTCTCTTTTCCTCTTGAAGATCCTTTGAATACTGGATCATATAATTATCATAACTTATAAACTGCGGATTCACCTCATTCACATATCGCTCCAGATATTCCGTATACGTTTTTGTTCCCAACTGTGAGTTTAAATTATCCATTGACCAAAGGGTTGCATAATCAGGAAACAGGTTGATATACGCGAGTTTATCCGGTGCATATTTCCTCACTGCATCCACGGCTTTCCTCAGATAGGGAAAATCCAATACCGAGGGTTCATCCATAATGAAATAACCTAATATGGCATCGCTGTTGCCCGAATTTTCAATCAGGATCCTGACTTTACTTTCAATTTCCCCGTCGGTTAAATTACGCCAGATCCGCCGGTGAAGAGCGTGTCCCCGAATATCCAGTTCCATGTCAATAATCGCCTTTAATCCATGGCTTTCAACCCGACCAACATCGTGCGGCCTGATAAAGCCACCCACCGTAAAATTACAATCGACGACATCTTTCAGAGCGTATTCCGGCTCTCCCAGAAAATCCCAGGGTAAAATGGGATAAAAATCATCTGAAACCAGTGAATCACCTAAAAATATCAGACTTCCCGTTTTTCCTTTCTGGGCATATATACCAGAGAAAGTATTCATTAAAAACAAAAGCGCGAAAAAAACAACTCTAGCTGTATTGCTATTCATCATATTCATCATATAGAGGTTTTAATCGTATCTATATATAATCCCTACTCAATCGCCCGTGTGTACTGTTATAATGTTACTCATATATTGCACGAACGATTATTTTATTCTCATTCGATTTTTTCAATCGTACAATCTCTTTCTCCCGATCAAAATCATCGTACTTGTGACCATTGACTGTGATCGATGTAAATTTCCTTCCCTCAGGATGGCGTAAACGAATGACAACGGTATCCGGCTTCTTCCTTACGGGCGGAGTGATTTCTGCCTCGATGTAGCCATCGTCCACCTGTGAACGGATTTCATAACTCACCTTTCCGAATGATGTAGGCATCTCTTTAGCGGCCACCCTCATGCCCTCACCCATCCAGTGCGTTGTGATAAACCCGCCCAGCATCAGATCATTCCCTCTCTCTTCAACCAGCATCTGCCTCGTGTGGTAAAGAAACCAGCCGGTCTCATGTGTTTTATTCCATCCGCCTGTGCCATTTAAATGCTCCCAGAATGTAAGCACTTCAAGGTTAACGATGGGTGCAATATTGTTAAAGTAAGCCCTGATGAATGGTTTGACATCATCATTCAATGCGTAGACATCGATTATCCGGGAATAATAAGGCTGTCCCCTGTAATATCCTCCCTTATTAAACCAGTCTTCCCGAACCTGCTCGTGATCAAAGTAAGGGCTCGCTTCCATAAAAAACACATGCTCAAACCTGTCCGCTTTAAAATAGCCATCAGGAGAATCAGCATCCAAAACTCCGCAAACAACCATGTGTTGTCCACCCATGCTGCAGTCTT
>CAZANK010000613.1:0-2414 GCA_964486235.1 uncultured Prolixibacteraceae bacterium
TTGAAATCTTTTTTCAGTCCTTTTCCCCGGTACCATTCATGATTGATTTCATTCGCTCCGTAGTTGGCCGCCCAGATCACATTGCCGAAATGGTCACCGTCGTAAGTGTGATACCCGCCGCCAAAGGTGAGTGACGATTTGCCCCGCTCGTAATGGAGGGAGAATACCCCGCCGTACAAATCATTGCCGAGCCATTTTCGTTTGACCAGATCGGTGACTGCCCCTTCCGAAGGCGCGATCATGTTATAGTCGGCGTATTTCTCGTCATAGTCAAAATTTTCGTAATAGCCTTTCCCTTGTGTCAGAAAGAAAGAGGCATTCAGGTGCAGCGACGGATTGAACTGATGTGAAAAATGGAGCTGATAATAATTCTGTTGATAGTGGTCCACCTCGTTTTCGTAAGTGTACAGGTTGTAAGCGCGGGAATCCGAGCTCAGCATGTCTTCATAACGGATCAGGTTTTCCCTTTCTGAGTTACTGCTCCAGAGCCAATGGTCGCGATATCGGTTCATGCCTGCTTCATCATTGTGGAGCCGCACGGAGGGGACCCCGTTCCAGGCCTGATACGTTTCCTGAATTCCTGCGAAAGCATTCATGCGGACGATTGTTTTTTCTGAAAAATAGCCGGTCGAAACAAAGAAGGATTTCAAATCGGAGCTGCCGCGATCGATAAAGCCGTCGGAGCTGACTTTTGACAAACGCACATCCATCGAAAAATGATCATTCATCAGTCCGCTGCCCGCGCTTACCGTATTTTTGAATGTGTGGTACGATCCGGCTGAGGTTTTATACCGGGCATAGGCTTTTTTGTTCAGCGTGTTGGTTTGCAGGTTTAAGCTTGCCCCGAAAGCTGCTGCTCCGTTGGCAGATGTTCCTACTCCACGCTGAACCTGGATGTTTTCGGACGATTCGGCCATGTCAGGTACATCGACGAACCAGGTGCCGTGCGATTCCGCATCGTTCATGGGAATGCCGTTAATGGTGACGTTGATCCGGCTGACATCAGTGCCCCGGATACGGAAATTGGTGTAGCCTATCCCTGTTCCGGCGTCGGACGATGCCACAAACGAAGGTGTCATCGTCAGCAGGTAGGGAATATCCTGGCCCATGTTCCGCTCCTCCAGCGCCGCTTTATCCAGCGTTGTTTTTGCCACGGGGGTCCGGTCGCCGGCCCGTGTGGCTTCAACCAGAACCTCTTCGGTCAGTATCCCTGAAGGTGACAGCGTGATCTCCACTTCCCTGTCCCGGTTTACCAATACCGCGATTTCCTTCCGGCTGTACCCGATAAAGCTGGCCTGCAACGTGTAGTTCCCCGCCTTTAGCCGGCTGAACTGAAAACGTCCCTGTTCATCGGCGGGCATGCCTTTGTAACTGCCGTTCAAAATCACATTCGTGCCAGGCAAAATCTCACCCGCTTCATTTTTCACAACCCCTGAAACAGAGAATTGTGCAAATGAGAAAAGTGCTGCAAAGTGCAACAGCAACAGTAAAAAAACTCGTTTCATTTTTTTTGATGTTTTGGTTAATTAAAACCAATGAGGCAGGAATCAGCTTCCTTTTTTTCGCCCTCCCTACGCCGGCATTACCCGGATCAGGTTCAGTGGGTATGATCTCAGTCCGTTATCTTGGGACACCCCATTGCGTAAATATCGGGACAAAGATAACACAAAAAATACATTTTTGTGCGGGCTGCAACCTTCCTTCCCGAATCAGGATTCAAAAAAGCTGAAATTATTTCAGTATGAAGGAATTAAATACTGAAATAATGACTGGGAAACAGACAAATTGTCTATCGGGATCCCGGATTGTCGACGATATGGGGCGCTGGTTTGGATTTTGCAGGAAAACGACTGAAAACAATGTTCAACTAAAAATAATAGGAGGAAATGATGATGTTACCATTAGTTAGAAGCAGAAGGAATGTTCCGAGTTTGTTTGATGACTTTTTCGGAAGCAATTTTTGGAATGACCTGTATGAAAGATCCGGGTATAAAGGAACTCCGGGCGTCAACGTGTACGAGGGGAAAGACAGCTACGAGATTGAAGTCGCAGCCCCCGGCCTCGAGAAGGATGATTTCCGTATTGATTTGAAAGACAACGTGCTGACTGTTTCCTCTGAGAGAAAGGAAGAAAAGGAAAAGAAAGAAGGAAACAGGGTCGTTTGTTGTGAGTTTAACTATGCTTCATTCAGCCGTTCATTTCAGTTGCCCGATGGCATTGACATCAACAAAGCCAGTGCGGGACACAAGAACGGCGTGTTGAAGATCACGCTTCCAAAACGGGAAGAGTATATTGAAAAGGCGCCACGGACGATCGAGATCGCATGAGATTTGTGATTTGGGATGGTTAAAGCCCCGCGGAATGCGGGGCTTTTTTATAACCATTTAGTTCTCCGAATTTTCTCTTCTTTTGAA
>CAZANK010000614.1:0-2409 GCA_964486235.1 uncultured Prolixibacteraceae bacterium
GCAATCGAAGTCAAAATTGGTGAGTTGTCCATAGGTTTCTCCACCCAGCAGGATGCCGCCGTTCACGTGATAGGGTTCATCGGACAGGTCTATCGTCAGCGCGGCACCCCGGGCTGAGGCCCAGTCAATTGCTTTTTGAAGGATGTCATGATCGCCCGCTAACAATTAACTGTTCAACTGTATTGATAAAATCTTCTGCCTTTTCAAAGAAAGGGTTAACATCATTCTCGCCTATATTGATCCAATCACTGTAGTCGCTTGTTTGGCAAAGTTCAAAAAGTTGTTTGTAAAATTTGCCTTGTTCTGCTGATAATAAACCTGTTCTGACAAAATACAGGCCTAACTGGTTTATTGTTCCCTGGTGAGTTTGCGCCTCAATTCCGTTTTGTACCAATAGCGCACCAACAGCATAATAGCAGGCATAATACAACCTGTTTGCTGCTGTTTGCCATAAGCCATTTCCAATCAGAATTGAAACTTCTGCATAAGTATTTTTTGCCCTTCCCAATCTAAGTTGCACAATTGCCGTTCTTTCTTCGTCTGTCAGCCTCATTTTTACGCTAATTTATTTCTATTCCGTCCCGTTCAACATTTTTATAGAATGGAAACATTTTCCCTTTTTCCCATTCTGTTTTCGTGAATATTTTTATACTTAAATAAGTTCCATATTCCCATCCCATCAGCACAAATTCAAACGTTTTATCTTCATCCGACTGATCTTTTCGCGGTTTGTCGAGTAAAAGCAGCAAATCCCAATCCGAATCGGGACGAGCATCGCCGCGAGCCTGCGAGCCAAACAGTATCAGACGGGCATCAGGCAGCAGCCTACGTTTCAATTCGCGAATATTTTCTAATATTTTTGTATTCATCACTTTTCTCTGAGACCTTCTATGCTAAATATTTCATACGAGTATTTTTTCAATTTAACTTTATGCAATTTGCGTATCCCGGACCCTCACTTTTTGATCTCCTACCAACGGTATGGAACTCGCCAAAATACTCATTTACATGAGTGAAAGGCTTACCTTTAATGGCTCGTTTCATATTGACAAAAGTAGTTTTTTTATTTGAGATACTCAAGAGACCAGCTATTAGCACCGTTTCATTTTGGATTCCAACTGGAATGCAGGTGCAGTAATCTATCGGGCTGCCAGTCAGGTAAGTGGATTGCTTCCCGTGCGCAAGCTAACTGAACTGATTATCTTTCTACCGGGTTTCCTTTTTATGGCCAAAGGTCGCATAATAAGTGAGCTAAAGATAAAGCGGATGATGACCCAGTAAGCTTTTTGTGTGCTGCCTGCCAGATCAGCCACATAGCCGTACAGTAACGGCAACAGTGCTTGCCATTCCAGTATTTAAGTTTGCTTGTCCAGTTTTAAAATAACCGGATTCATTAATTTGAGGGCAGTATTCACTTTAACTGTTCGATCAGCAACTTCAGCACTTACCCGGCTCCATTTGCCGTTATGATTTAAAAGTTCAAATCTTGAATTAACCCATTCTGGTGCAATATCCAATGTTAATGGATCAAAAGCATCGGATCCCAGATTTATAACGACAACTATTGCAAAATCATTTGCTTTTGACCGATTAAATATGCAGTATGCGTTTGGCGTATGTTTAACAAATACAGGCAGAGGGTCTCCGCCAACCCATTCAATAACCTGACGGATCAATTCTTTTTTTGTATAATTAAACATTGAAATAGCCCGGGTACAAACGTAGTTGTCATTGAGGTTAAATGCCATTATCGCAATACGACCGCCAAACGCATTTTCAAAACGGACCAGTCCCGGGAATAAAGGCTGGTTTTTTGTATTTAAAAAATCTGTAATTATTTCAGTTCCGACAAATGGTTCAAGCTTATAATATGCATCTTTCGCCCCGCTGTTAAATGCCCAAATATAGTTATACATCAACCGGTTACTTATATTTTTATATTCCTGCGGATTACGAACTCCCTCAAAGAATGGAGGAATTAGAGTTTTCTCAACGGATGAAATTTCCGCTCCGATCATCCCACTTAGACCTTTTTTGCATATTTGCAAGGCAGCGTAACCGTCCAGAAAGACACGCCCCTTCAATAACTTTATCGTTTCCTCTTTGCTCATACTTTTTATGATATCTCCCGACACTAACTTGACATTTCCGTTGGTGGATGTATAAGGAATGCCTAAACGCCCCATAACCTGAACCCAATTATTCGAGTTCCCCGGCTTCCTAAAAATCTCACATCCGCCAATACTACAATCACTTACAGCTAATTTAAGAGCTTTAAGTCGATTTAACTCTTCCTTAAACATTTTACAATATCCTTCTTCTTCCAATGGGTTTTCAAGATACTGATTTACATAAACACGGATTTTCACGGTAATTAATTAACCGTATTTTCTTCTTGTTTTTTCTCGA
>CAZANK010000615.1:0-2409 GCA_964486235.1 uncultured Prolixibacteraceae bacterium
TAAGGGTAGTTACCGGTTCTGTAACGTCCTTATTTTTCCTGACGTTATTCCTGCATGAGGTGATGAACAGACCTGCCGACAGGACGAATAACAGCATCATTCCAAGCCGGCAGTACACTGAAAAATTCTTTTTCATAATCTGGTTTATCTGGATTTCTTCTCAAAAGTAAGATTTTTCGGCAGTCCTTATGCAGTCTAAAGGCTATAACCTGTTCCGTAAGCCTTGGAGAGCCAAAGTCCGAAGAAACGGTCATATATCTGATACACGGCATTTTGTTTCGTTACAAACTCTTTATCGAGTAGCTGTTTCACAGCCGATTGCACGGAACTCGGCGAATGCAAACCGTGTTTCTTCACAAAAGCTGCAGAAGTGATTTCCGCTGCTTTTCGTTCCTTCGCAATGGCGAAAAGGACTTCCTTCTGACGTTCGGACAGCATCGAAACCATACTCTGATAGACCGTTTTGTTCGATTCAACCGTCATGTGCAAAATATGATCGGCCCCGGCAACTGAGATTTCCTCATCGCGGTCTGTTTGTTCATAGATCCGGTTGAGAATAGTCTGCATATACCGTGTATGCCCTTCCAACAAATTATAGATGCGTGTCACGCACCCGTCACCGATTTTCTTTCCCGCCCTACCGAAGTGGTGATGCACGAACTTCCGGTATGGTTCAATCTTTATCGGATCGATATCCAGAAAAGATGCACTCTGATAAAACGGCCTCGATGCGGAGAAAAAGATGTTCTGCATCATGTGCCACTGGCTCCCGGAAAATACGAATACGGTATTTTTACATTTCTGAATATGGGTACGCAGGATAGCTTCTACATTCTTCTCAGGGTATTTGGATTTGCTGAAACTCGTCAATTGCCACAATGCAAGGTTTATCGGCTAATTCAAGGTATGCAAAAATCTCTTCCGGCGACAACAGGGGTTGCCGGATGTCTCCGATGCCAATATCGAAAACCGGTTGGCCGGTCATGGCATCAAGTTTGAATGCCGGACGCAGAGAACTTATCGTTGCAAAGAACTGTAATACTCGGCAGACACATATCCGCCGACAATAAACGGGTTCCTGATTCTCGCCATCATCTTAGTTATTGCTTTTTAGATTATTGCAAATATAATAATTCAATTTTGAATAACAGCGTTTCATGAAAAATCAAATGATGCCGCAAAGGTTTCCGGCAACTTAAGTAAAAATGATCCGCGAAAGATTTCCAACCAATTGATGAAATGCCGGCCGGAACATAAAAATAATTCCTTATTTTTGAAAAAAATATACCGCGTATGTCCGGATATTTCAACAGAGCAGGCCTTATAACCTATAACGCATGACATAACTATGACAAAGCAGGTTTATCAATTAAAAATCACATTAGCCGGATCCAAGCCCAAAATATGGCGACGGGTCTTAGTAAGTCCTGATCTCCTGTTGGCCGACTTGCATCGAATTATTCAAACAGCAATGGGATGGACGAATTCTCATTTACATCTTTTCAGTGACGGTTCGACGGATTATGCCCCAATAGAATTTGAATTGGAAGACGCAAAAAGCTATGCCAAATTGAGAATGAATAAATTCCTGAAAGAAAATAAGGACAAAATCCTATATGAGTATGACTTCGGAGATGGCTGGAGACATGAAATTCTTTTGGAAAAGGTGATCGCGGTGGACGAAAAAGATCACATACCCGTGTGTACCGGAGGTAAAAGGAATTGCCCCCCGGAGGATTGCGGCGGGATTTGGGGCTATGAAAATTTACTGGAAATCATTTCAGACCCCACGCATGAAGAATACGAGGATACGATTGAATGGCTTGGAGATGAATTTGATCCGGAGTATTTTGATGTGGTTGAAGTAAATGAATTATTGAGCAACTTCAAGTCCAAATAAGGGGAAAAGCTTTATTTAAAAACGTTATGGCAAAGAAAAAAGCTGGAAAAAAGAAAAATTGCCTCTGTTGCTGAGTCCTTAAAAATGATTAAATCGATCCATCGTCGGATGCTGAGATAAACTAAAGGTTCACGATCTCGTAACGGTCTTTTCCGTTGAACAGCAGAGCGGCATATTTCACGTCGGTGCGGTTTTTGAACCGATCCGACCGGCGGTACTTTTCCAGTTGGGCCAACGCCGCTGCTTTGCCGGCTGCCAACTGCGCTTCATCTTCTTTTTTGAGGTATTTCACTTCCCACACCCACTCGAACGGGATTTCCGGGAGCAGGGGACTGCGTTCCAGCCAGATGTCGATATAGCCATGCTCCACTTCCATTTCACTGACAGGCACATAAAGCCTGCTCTGGAACAAGCCGTTGAGCAGCATGATTTTGATGTACTTCTCGTCAAAACGCACCAGGTCGCGGTTAGACAACCGACTGAATACATTTTTGGATACATAGTCCACG
>CAZANK010000616.1:0-2402 GCA_964486235.1 uncultured Prolixibacteraceae bacterium
GACCAATTCCCGCGAAGCGGCTCGACTGTTGCGAGTAAGCGAGGCTGAGCCAAACTTATTTGAGCTATGCCGAGTGAGAGCAAAATCTACCAAGTGAATTGGATCTGCAATCGTAATTCAAATAGTCCTTTCAAAAGGTAAAAAGCGGTAATTTGCTTTTGTTCTACCAATTCAAATTACCAAAATCAATTTTAAGTAGTTGATTTTAAATAAAATAATTTCATTTAAATTACCATTTTCAAATCTTCCGCCGATCTCTTTCCAACTTTGTCCCGTCACTGAAAATCAGTGATGACTTTTGGCCAAAAGTCCATTCGTTAATTTAAGAATTACTGTAATGGACGACATTATTTTAAAGGAAGTCCGGGAGCTGAGAAAGCTCATTTACGAGCAGAACATGCTCCAAAAAGAAGTGCTCAACTTCAATGAAGCAGCCATCTATTTAGAGGTTTCGCATTCGCACCTCTATAAACTGACCTCCACGGGAACCATCCCGTCATACAAACCCAACGGGAAGAAACTGTATTTCAACCGGCAGGAACTGAATCAATGGCTGATGTCTAACCGGCAGGCTTCGCTATCCGAAATCGAAGAAGAAGCTGCAAGGTTCCAAATTAAAAGCGGGAGGGGATAGCCATGGATGAAATTGTTAAAGGAATTTTAGCCCTTTCCGGCGAACTGAAGGAAATAAAGGTACACCTTCAGTATTTGCAGAAAACAAGAATTGAACTGTTTAAGGAATCATGGATTGACGGGCAGGAGGTAATGCTTGCCCTCAACATCAGTCAGCGAACGCTGCAAACGCTGCGCGATTCCGGCACGCTTCCCTTTTCCAGGATCAACGGCAAGTTCTATTATAAGACTTTCGATCTGGAATCACTGCTTGAAAGCAATTATACCCGGACCTTGAAATCACGAAAGCAATGATTACAGAAAAGGATATTTTGTATGAGACTCATTACGGGCTAAATATTTACGCACACATCCTGCGTGAATATTACCCGGATGAGATCGTGATCAGGCTGTCAGGCAAAGAATGCGCCCCTGCTCGGAATCCCTTCAACGCGAATAAAGCCACGTTGCATATTTTTTCCCAGGATGGAATGTTCTGTTTTATCGATGATGAATTACCCGAATTTAAGGGAAATCCCTTCGATTTCGGGGAAAAGTATTACCGGCTGACCGGTGATGCTTTGTTGCAGAAGATCAATGAAGCGTTGAATCTGAGGGTTGGCGAGAATTGGAATTTTTACCGTCGCACTGAGAAGAAAAACCTTCAGAAGCAGGTTCCCGTTAAGTTACCGGTGTTCAGTTTTTTCCGGCGTCCCGTTACAAATACGATGCCCGATTGTGAAATGACCCTCATTGAAGCGTACATCGCCATCAAGGCAATGGCTTATAAGCAACGGACTGAAGACCTGCGTAGCATCCGGGATAAGGAGCAGGCCCGCCGGTTTAAAGCCACTAACTTCGATTACGTCACTTTTTCCGGCACTTTTTCAAAACGGAACGACCGTTATCTCATTCGACATTCCGGATTGTTGACCATCGATTTCGATCAGGTAAACAATATCGAAGAACTTAAAAAGACGCTGCTCAATGATCCGTATTTTGAAACAGAGCTCCTGTTTGTTTCCCCATCAGGCAACGGGTTGAAGTGGGTGGTCCCGATCGACCTGGAGGAATGTTCCCACCAGGAATGGTTCCTCGCAGTTGCTGCTTATTTACGGGCGACCTATAATTTGGAAATTGACAAATCCGGGAAAGACATTTCCCGGGCTTGTTTCCTCCCTTTCGATCCGCAGGTCTACATCAACCCCGTGTATCTCAATCAAAATAATTTACCATCAAACGAATAAGAAAATGAAAGCATATCAATTTGCCCGGTTATTAAAAAAAATGTTAATCAAATTAACGGCAGTCCTTTGGCCACTTTGGTGGGTCATTCTCCCGTTCCTCTTTTTCTATGCTGATCAGTTTGCCGTATTTATTCAATTCTGTTCTGTCATCTTTTAATCCTTAGTCAGATGAAGAAGAAATTTAACCCAAAGGAATGGTTGCAGCAGGATATCAATACAACCAATCCCAGTATGGTCTTGAATCAACCCGGTAACGCTCACCCCGATTCCGGCTCATTTGCTTCAATGAAAAATAAAAGGGATGAAGATGATCGAAAGAGAAACAGTATGGAGAATATTCTCGATACAGACGAACCAGATAACATCGCCGAAGATGTTGAACTGGTCATCTCCCGGATTGAAAGTCAACATGCCGATATCACCGCCAATTATTCCGATTGGCGGGATATCGGCTTTGCCCTGGCTGATGAATTTGGAGATGCAGGCAGGAGTTACTTTCACCGGATCAGCCGGTTTTACCCGGGTTACTCCCAGGCCGTTTGT
>CAZANK010000617.1:0-2400 GCA_964486235.1 uncultured Prolixibacteraceae bacterium
CGACCCCGGGCGTCGTCATGTCGATCATGACGAAGGAGATGCCCTCGTGCTTCTTGGTCGTGTCGGTGCGCACCAGGCAGAAGCACCAGTCGGCCAGGTGGCCGCCGGAGGTCCAGACCTTCTGGCCGTTGACCAGGAAGTGGTCGCCCTTGTCCTCGGCGCGGGTCTGCAGCGAGGCGAGGTCTGAGCCCGCGCCCGGCTCGGAAAAGCCCTGGCACCACTGCAGTTCGCCGCGGGCGATGGGCGGGATGTGGCGCTGCTTCTGCGCCTCGGTCCCGTACTCCAGCAGGGTGCTGAGACCCGGTCTGAGGAACGGGAAAAGGGCAGGCTGCGCCTGTAGCCGGAGACTCACCGCCAGCAGGCAGGCCAGTCCGGCCAGAACAAAATCATGCTTCATCCTGCTACCGTTTTAAGTCCGTCAGCTCGCTAAACGTCAGAAGTTTTCCACGTTGATAGGTTTCAGAGCGGACGAGGCCTACATTCGGGGCGTACCAATCGGTCATCTCCGTTTCGGCCTTAATGAGCATCTTGGTAAAACAGGCACAGGTGATCTTCACGCAGTCGAACGTCCCTGCCGGCGTGGTGATTTTTTCCAGGGCCTCCACCTTCCGGTCGGTCACGTCAATACGCATATTGATGGGGATAGGCCCCTGCATGGTCACGGTAATGGACGCATCCTCCAGTTGCTGGCCCGGCGTGGGACTGGCGGGAAACTCCATGTTTGTGGCTTCAATTTTTGCCTCGCCCATTTCACCCAGGTTCATCGAACTTAACATGCTCCGCATGTCCAGGTAAAAATGCCCGCCATCACACCAAACCTCAAAGCTTCCTTTTCCCTGCGACTTCCCTTTGGCATCGAACGACTCGGAAATCACGTCAAGCCGGGTTTTTCCGTCAACGACTTTCTTTCCGGCAGTCACCTGCTTCACGGACGATTTTACCTTCCCGGGTTTGGAGTAGGTCGTCATAACCAGTTCTGTTCCCGGTTCCGACGGGGAATAAAAGGTGCAGTCCTGCGCGGAAACCATCTGAAACCCCGCGCTAATCAGGATCACACTGAATAACGATACAATACGCATGGTATTTAAATTAAGGTTACGTTACAACTTGATGAATTCCACCCGGCGGTTCCTGGATTTATTCTCGGGCGTGTCGTTGGGCGCCACCGGTTGACTTTCGCCGGCGCCTTCCGTTTGCATGCACGACGCATCGACGCCGAAGGTCGTGGACAGTTCTTTCCTGACCGACTCCGCACGCCGTCTCGACAAGTCGAGGTTTAGCGCATCGTCGCCGTCACTGTCGGTATGTCCCACGATCTTCACCTTCACCCCGGCATTCTCTTTCAGTACGTCGGCAATGCTCTTCAGCGTACCGTACGATTCCGGCTTGATGTCTGCCTTGTTCACATCGAAGGTAATACCGTAAGTCACCAGCTTGCCCTCAGTGATCAGCTTACTGCGCGTATCGGGCGCTGCAGTCGTAATCTTGAGGTTCGAAACCATGGGGAAACTCTCGCTGTCCCAACCCGAAAAACGGAACCGGTTAAACACGGTACCCTCGTGAATATTGGTCGGCATATCCAGTACCTTCGCACCCTGGTGGTAAATCCGCACCCGCCGTTTCTGAATCCAAATGATCACATGGTTTACCTGCTCCAGCGAAACAGGGTTCTTTTTACCCTGTCCCGTAAGCCAGTCCTTGTCGGGATCGTTCCAGTAGCCCTTGGTTTCCCATCCTTCTTTCCTGATCGCGATGTGCAGCCCCTTGATCCCCGGGTAAAGATCCGTGTTCATTTCTTCCGGGTGCTCGGGGTCTTCCTCGTAAAAAGTGAGTGTTTGTCCGTCCTCGTACCCCGCATCCGGGATAATGTCGAACTCAAAGATGAAATTCCCGGGCAACGCGAGCATTTTGGCGTAACTGTATGCCGCATCGGTCCCGTTCATGTGAAACCAATGCCCTTCCGCAAGATTGACCGTCTTCACTTCGCCGCTGCCGTTGGTGGTCCACAAAGCCGGAAAATCACCGATGGCATCCTGCGAAAAATCGTCAAAATAAAGAATCTGGTCGCCCGGCACGAAATCGTACTGCGTGACGCTTTCCAGTCGCGGCTTCTGCGGAACGGCAGCCACTTCAGGTGACTTCTCCCGTTGCTCCTCCGCGGCCTCTTCATCCTCTTCCTCACGCGGTGACTTTTCTTTCCCGTCGCCCTTCTTTTTCTTCTTGAAAAGGCTCCCGATGCCTTCTTCAATTTTATCAAAACCGGCATCAATCCCCTGGTCGATCCTGGAATTTGTCCGGTCGGTCGCTTTTCCTTTTGCCGTTTCCTTGGGATCAAGAATCTGGGCATTGCCGGTAAGGCAGCATAAGAAAAAACACGACATCAAGACCATGATCACTTTA
>CAZANK010000618.1:0-2399 GCA_964486235.1 uncultured Prolixibacteraceae bacterium
CTAAACCTGATAACATTCTGTATTACAATAGGATGACCGCTTTTGGCGGTAATAGAAGAAAGGCTAAAAAAGACGGGATTGAAGTTCGATTGAATTCGATCAGTCTGAAAAATGATGCACTGTTTTTTGAGCTTCAGGTGACCAACAAAACCAACATGGCCTACGATGTGGAAAGCTTTAACTTCTGGATCACGGACAAGAAAAAAACCAAAGCCACCAACGTTCAGGAGTACCAGGTTTTCCCACAGTACCAGCGCAACAAGGTCCAGCGTATTCCCGGAGAAGAAACCGTTCGGGAAGTTTTTGTGATGGAGAAAATGACCATTCCAGATGGACGAATCCTGAAGATTGAATTGAACGAAAAAGCATTGGGCAATACCGGGCGAAAACTCAGTTTTAACCTAAAAAACAAGGACATCCTCAAAGCCCGAAAACTATAAGTAAAAAATAGAATCGGCTAATTCAAAACTCGAAATTTCAACAATACGCTTTTTAAAATCCCCCTTTCGGGGGGACTTAGGGGGGCTTTATGGAACACGAATCACACGAACTGGTCAAACTGCACGAAGGGTTTCGGTTTTTCAGCTATTTGCTGCTTTTTACATCGCTGTACCTGACCCAACTGGATTATCTTGTCCGTTGTGGAATACATATACCTGTCTTTTATCCGCTGATAGAAAAGATGCAGAACCTGAAATTCCTGGCCAGTCTGTACCCGTCTAAGGTGGTTTGCCTGGTTTTTCTGGCAGTCACCTGCATTGGGACCAAAGCGCACAAAGACCGGGAACTGACCGTTTCCGTGATCGTCCGTCAGGTGGTAGCCGGAATGGTCCTTTACTGGGGAAGCCTGGTGGTTTTCAAACCGTATCCTTTTGTATATCTGATTTTGACTTTTGCTGGTTTTGTGTTGCTGAACCTCGGTTTTGACAACATCTCCAAGCTGATCAACGTCAACCTGATGAAAGACCGCTTTAACATTGAGAATGAAAGTTTTCCGCAGGAAGAGGCTTTAAGGGAAAATGAATATTCGGTCAATCTTCCGACGTTCTACTTTTTCAAAGATAAACAACACGAAGGCTGGATCAACATTGTCAACCCGTTCCGGGCAACGATGGTGATCGGAACTCCCGGTTCCGGAAAGTCCTTTTCCGTGGTACTGCCTTTTATCCGTCAGCACCTGAAAAAAGGTTTTTCAATGTGTGTTTATGATTTTAAGTACCCGGACTTATCGCTGGTAGCTTACAACCATTTTCTGAAAGCAAAGAAAAACAAGAAGCTGCCCCATACAGCAAAGTTTTATGTGATCAATTTCGAGAATATTCAAAAGTCTTTCCGGTGCAACCCGCTGGCCCCGGAGTGGATGGAAAGCCCGATTGATGCCTTTGAATCGTCCCGTACGATCCTGTATAACCTGAACCGGGAATGGATCAGAAAGCAAGGCGAGTTTTTCTCGGAAAGCGCCGTTTCCTTTTTTGCGGCGGTGATCTGGTTTCTGAAAAAATACAAAGACGGACAATTTTGCACGTTGCCCCATGCCATCGAATTGCTGCAACTGGATTACGACGACCTGTTTTCTATCCTGGAACAGGAAAAGGATGTAGCCAATATCATCAACCCCTTTATCAATGCACATAAGCGCGGGGCCAGTGAGCAGTTGGAAGGACAATTGGGAAGTTTGAAGATTGCCATATCAAAGATCATCAGCCCCGAAATCTACTGGATTTGCAGCGGCAATGATTTTTCTCTGGACATCAACGCTCCGGAATCACCAAAAATCCTTTGCCTTGCCAATAATCCGCTACGAGTGGAAATGTACGGCGCCGTGCTTTCCCTTTTTCATTACCCGGATGCTGAAGGTGATCAACAAAAAGGGGCAGCAACCCGCCTCCCTGATCTTTGATGAGCTGCCCACGATCTACTTCCGGGGATTGGACACCCTGATTGCTACAGCACGCAGCAACCGGATTTCGACACTATTGGGGGTACAGACCATTGATCAGCTCATCCGGGATTACGGAAAAGAGCAGGCCAATGCCATTACCAGTAACATCGGCAATGTGTTTTGCGGACAGGCTGCCGGGGAAACGGCCAAATTTATCCAAAACAGGATGGGAAAAATCCTTCAGGAAAGGCAGTCCCTGAACATCAACCGCAATACCCAGTCCTCGACTTTCTCCACCCAGTTGGATTACCTGGTACCGGAAGGAAAGATAGCCACCCTGCCGCAGGGGTACATGGTGGGACAGGTGGCTGACAACTACGGGGAGACGGTAAGCCAGAAGAATTTCAATTGCCTGGTCCGGGTGGATGTTTTGGCGCAAAAGCGGGAGGAAGAACGGTATATTCCCATTCCGGATTTTTACCGGTTTGACAACATTCCCGAAGTATTGGAACGCAAC
>CAZANK010000619.1:0-2397 GCA_964486235.1 uncultured Prolixibacteraceae bacterium
CGTGAGTTGAATTGGAATCATTGTTCTTCTTCTGCCAGTATTTCGGTAAATAAATCCATCAGGTCATCGCCCGGGCCCTGGCCTTTTTCGTGCCTGAAATAGTCACGGAAGAGCTCTTCCATGCTACGGCCCAGGTCGATCTGTGGCTGGTGGCAGCCTATGAGACCCGCGGCACCGGCCACTTCGGGAATAATGGTGACAATTCCGCGGTGGGCGGCACATAACTGCCTGCGTTCCATCGCCGTGAGGAAGGCTTCGGTGACCAGGGTCAGCTCGACCAACGCATCCTGATGCCCTGCCAGCCACTCCATGGCCTCGGCGATCCCTTCGGCACGCTTCCTCAATAAAGGTCTTCCTTTGGAGAGTTCGACCGGACGAACGCCGGCCGGTTTTCCAGGCTCAGCCTCAACGAGCAACACATACTTCTTTTGATCGGCTTCGGCAAAACTGTACGAGAGCGGGCTTCCGCTATAGTAAACCGGACAGGGCCGGACATCGACGCCATGCATGCGGTGCAGGTGGCCCAAGGCCGTGTACTGAATCTGACCGGGAATATTTTCGGTATAAACAGCCTGCGCCCCTCCCACATGCAGGATCGGTTTTTCGTCGTCAGGCTCCTCGGGGGGTTCGTCGCCTTTTTTCACGACAAAAAGATGTGAAATGAGTACATTCACCCCTTCTTCATCGCAAAATTTATCGGCCAGTTCCTGCCATCTGGACTGAAGGACCTTTCGCAGTTCTTCATCGCTGTTTTCCTGTCCCAGGAAGGTTTTGAGCCGGTACTCGTTCGCGTAAGGCGTCATCAACAGCCGAAGGGGAGCAGCGCTCCCGGGAAGTTTTATTTCCAGGAAACCTTCGCTGCTATGCGTCACCTTGAGGCCCGACTCCAGTTCAAAGGGCGTGACTGAGGAATTGGGGTAGCCGGTAAAGATGATCCCGCATTCGCGGGCCAGGGGGCCGGGCGCTTCAATACGGTCGGGCGAGTCGTGGTTTCCGGCGATGGCAATGACCGGACGGCGGCCGTTGCCGGTGAGGCGCTTCAAGGTTTTGTAAAGCAGATCGACAGCTTCGGACGGAGGATTGAAGGTATCGAACAAATCGCCGGCCACGAGCACGGCATCGACCTGCTCACGGTCTGCGATTTCACAAATTTCCTGCAAAACAGCCTGTTGCTCTTCCATGCGGGAAAAGTCGTCAAGCCGTTTACCCAGGTGCCAGTCGGATGTATGGAAAAGTTTCAATGTTCGCTGAATTTTATGTTTTGATACTGGCCATGAAGTTACAAAAAATCGTGACACCCTTGCGTTGCATCTTTACTCCCCACGACAAATCAGATGGAAGAATCGTCTGCGATGGAAAAGGCAATGATGGTGGGGTATCCAAGCGGAATATGGAACTCGGTAAATAAATAATTCCTCAGTGAACCTATCGGTTAAAAATTGCGTAAGATTTCCGTTAGTTGATTTTTCTTTATAAGTTAGCCAATATTTGGCAAGTCATAAATCAGGTAAGTTATGTTTCTTGGAAAGCGAACAAAGAGCTTCGGGAAGAAAAGAGAATTCTCCAGAGGCATTTAGCCGATAAGTTGGATATGGACACTCCCATGTACAGCAAAATTGAACGCGGTGAACGAAAAGCGAAGCGGGAGCAAATTTTGAAATTAGCGACGCTTTTGGACGCTGATGAAAATGAACTGTTAACTTTGTGGCTGGCCGACCAGGTTTATGTGCTTGTAAGGTATGAAGGTATTGCCACACACGCATTGGACTTTGTCATAAATAAAATCATTGAACAAAGAAAAGAACTATAAATCAACAGATAAAGTAAGCAAATGCCGACATTACATTGGATAGGGAAAGAAAAGGTCATTAATCACCATCTGGAGGTTCCTTATAAAATTCTGGAGCATCGTTATGGATGCGATAACGGGAAACAATCAAAGAACGAAACAGAAAGTGAAAATAAAATTATACATGGGGACAATCTGGAGGCGCTGAAGGCTCTACTCCCGGAATACGAAGGACGAGTAAAGTGCATCTATATTGATCCGCCCTACAACACGGGTAGCGAAGGATGGGTATACAACGATAACGTAAATGATCCCAAAATAAAAAGGTGGCTGGGCGAAGTTGTGGGTAAAGAAAGTGAAGACTTAACGCGTCACGATAAATGGCTTTGTATGATGTATCCTCGCTTAAAACTTCTTCATAAGCTTTTGGATAAAGACGGACTGATCTTTATGAGTTTAGATGATAATGAGCTTGAAAATGGAATGATTCTGCTTAACGAGATTTTCGGTAGAAAAAATAAATTATCATGTGCGCCATGGCTGGCTGAACCTAGTGGTGGAAAAGAAAAAACAAAGCTAAGAAATGGACATGAATATATTTTAGTTTA
>CAZANK010000620.1:0-2387 GCA_964486235.1 uncultured Prolixibacteraceae bacterium
TTTCCGTCTTTTCTTCAACCGTCTTCCCGATTTTGTATTCATTCGTCAACGAAATCGTATTGTTCTGCAATTTGGAGTACGCGTCGGACAGGTTGACCAGGTAAGTCTCGGTTTCTTCATATTCGTTCAGGTCCTGGTCCGGCTGCAGTCCGCCGTTCTCCTGCGCTTCATGCCTGTTAAAAAGAATGTTCACATGCGAATGAAACCGGTCGGAAATATAGGCCGTATTCAGTCCGATGGTGTGGAATTTTGTTTCCTGCAACTGGTATTGTCCGGTCGATTTGGCCTGGTCGTAGAGAAAGGAAAAATTGAACTTGTGGTTCGCGTTCTGACTGTGAAAGACGTTAAACCGGGATTCGGTCTGGACATTCTTGTTTTCACTCTGACTGTAATCCAGCAACGTGTAAGGGGTGGTCGTGTTCAAGTACCGGATGGTTGCAGGGAATTTCGCGTAGGCATCGAATGACTGATAAAAATAGAAATCGGAATTCGGATCCCGGCTGAAGAAATCGTTTGAAAGATAAGCGCCTCCGAAATTTCCGGTATGGATGTTGCTGAAGCTTCGTCCGAAAGCCGGGTCATAAACGTGAAAGAAATTCAGGGCGGTGTCCAGCTCGGTCTCTTCGGTTTGGGCGCCGAAGCCGGTCAATTTCCAGGTCCGGATCACCGAAGGGACCTTCTTTTTTTCTCCTTCAGTTTCGTGCTGTACGGAATCCTGCCCGGTCTCTCCCAAACTCTGGAACGAACCGAAGTTGCCGGGCGGGACGTCAAACTGGGCCAGGCCGGAAAGGACCCCGGCCAGCACAAACAGGATGGTGATATTCAGTTTTCGGATCATGCGGGGCAAATATAATTAAAACTGGTAGCCTCACTGAATTTTAAGTATTAAAAAAATTTAACAGCGCGCATTTATCTTTCGTTTTCGGGAAGTTTTCAACCGATCGTTGTTAATTAATGTCGGGCAACTAAAACTTCCAGGCATTTTTGGAATGTTTATATTTGTGTCAAATTGCAAGAAGTATGGTTTCGAATTACGATGAGGGATCCATCAAGACCCTGGACTGGCAGGAACATATACGGAGACGGCCCGGAATGTACATCGGCAAGCTGGGAGACGGTTCAGCCAGTGATGACGGGATTTATGTCTTGTTGAAAGAAGTAGTGGATAATTCGATCGACGAGTTTATGATGGGTTTTGGCAAAAAGATCGATGTCACGGTTTCCAATGAACTCGTGAGTGTGCGGGACTACGGACGGGGTATTCCGCTTGGGAAGCTGAAGGATGCGGCCTCCAAAATGAACACCGGGGCAAAGTATGATTCGGAGGTTTTTAAAAAATCAGTTGGACTAAACGGTGTGGGGATCAAAGCGGTGAACGCGCTTTCTTCCAATTTCCGGATTAAGGCTTTTCGGGATGGCATGGTCAAAGAGATCGTTTTCTCGGGAGGACAGCCGGTCGAAGAAAAGGAAATCACGGACACTTCTGAATCCAACGGGACGTATGTGAGTTTTTTGCCTGACCCGGACATTTTCAGAAATTACCGGTTCAGGAACGAATACGTCGGGACCATGATGAAGAACTATTCGTTTTTGAATGCCGGCCTGGTCATTTACTTCAACGGAGAGCGGTATCAGTCCAAAAACGGGCTTAAGGATTTGCTTGAGGAAAACCTGGAGTCGGATCCGCTTTATCCGGTGATCCATTTAAAAGGGGAAGACATTGAGATTGCCATGACGCATGGAAATCAATATGGAGAGGATTATTATTCGTTTGTGAACGGACAGCACACCTCGCAGGGAGGAACCCATCTGATGGCTTTCCGGGAGACCCTTGTGAAGACGATCAGGGATTTTTACAAAAAGGATTTCGACCCTTCCGATATCCGGGCTTCCATCATCGCGGCGATCAGTATTAAGGTGGAGGAACCGATCTTTGAATCACAAACCAAAACCAAGCTGGGATCGAAAGACATCGGGCCCAACGGGCCTTCGGTGAGGAATCATGTCAGTAATTTTGTCCAGAAAGAGCTGGACAACTACCTGCATAAGAATCAGGACGTGGCCGAGGTGTTGCTGCGCAGGATCCAGGAGTCGGAACGGGAGCGAAAAGCCATTTCGGGGATCAAGCAACTGGCCCGGCAACGCTCCAAAAAGGCCAACCTCCACAATCGTAAGCTTCGCGACTGCAGGGTTCACTTTGACACGAACAACGAAAATAAAGAAGAGTCGAGCATTTTTATCACCGAAGGGGACTCCGCGAGCGGATCGATTACCAAATCGAGGGAGGTGAACACGCAGGCCGTTTTTAGTCTTCGCGGAAAGCCGCTGAACTCCTATGGACTTACGAAAAAAGTGGTTTATGAGAACGAGGAGTTCAACCTGCTGCA
>CAZANK010000621.1:0-2386 GCA_964486235.1 uncultured Prolixibacteraceae bacterium
CATCATTCTGATCGGCATCTGCTCGGGGGCAAGAACAGCGCTGTCCTACATCAAAAACGGGAAGCAAACCGTTCATTCCCTGATCGAATTATCAAGTCCTTTATTATGGCAAACCAACGAAGTGAGTACCGCAACGTCAAGGACGAAAGGCCTGATAACCGATTATGCACGAAAAGCCATGAATCCGGATAACTGGAAAAGGCTGTTTGCCGGCGAGGTAAATTATGAGATGATTGGCAGGATCGTTAAAAATACTTTGGCTAATCATTGGTTTTCCATAAAAAACTCAGTTTGCGTAAAAAAGGGGGAAAAATTGCCGGGCAAAGCGCCTGATGAAAAGCCATTTCACAACTTTAAAGGAGAAGTCTTGCTTATTCATGGAGAAAAGGATCCGGAAGCAGGTACCGCGATGAAACAGATCAAATCGCTCCTCCAAAAATACCGGATCGGCTATCAGGATTTAACGATCAAAAATGCCAATCACAGCTTCTACTCCCTTCAATGGGAAAAAGAGATCGCAGATACGGTTTATAAGTGGATAATGAATCGGTTTTCCAAGTAATAGCATCTATCCTGGATTACTGGATTATAGGAAATAGACACTCAGAAATAAAAATGGTCACCACAAAACAACAAAACAAAAAAATTGACAAATCAATTGTTTCCCAATAAGGAAATATATACTTTTGCTAAAAAAACATGAATGAAGCCAAATTTTGAGATAGAATTGTTGCCTGAAGCTATTGAGTTTTTAGAAAATCTTGATGATAAAACCAGAGAGAAGATTTACTACAATATAAGAAAATCTCAGTTTGTGAACGACAACGAACTCTTCAAGAAACTAAATGACTTTATTTGGGAGTTCAGAACTTTGTACAACAGTATATCGTACCGGCTTTTTTCATTTTGGGACAAATCGGGAGAACGAGAAACTTTGGTAGTGGCAACACACGGAATACTCAAAAAGACGCAGAAAACACCATCAAAAGAAATTAAAAAAGCGGGAGAAATAAGAAAACAATACTTAGACAGTAAGACCAAAAAGAAATAGCTATGGAAAAGAAATTAAAAACCGTTTCGCTTGACACGATGATTGACAAGCATATTGGCAAACGGGGAACGCCAAGACGAGAGGCATTTGAAAACGAGTTAAGAATTGACTTGCTCGGTCAAGCTATCAAACAAGCAAGACAAGAACGTAACCTGACGCAGGAACAATTAGGAGAATTAGTTGGCGTTCAAAAAGCACAAATCTCTAAAATAGAGAATAGCGTAAAGAATGCCCGCTTTGAAACGATCCTAAAAGTGTTTAATGCCCTGGGAGCGAAGGTGAATTTCAACGTAGAACTTGATAACAAGAATTTAGCATATTAATTAACACCCTCCTTTGTATTTTGCATAGATTACATTTCCCCGGTTAATGATCCTGGTTTAATGGATGGCATCTTTCCCTTTTTTACATTTTGCCATTACTTCCTCACGCGGAATCACTTCCCCACGATCGGCTTCTGCCAGGCCTTTTTCTATTTCTTCACGCTCCTCGTCGCTTATCGTATCCTACCATATGTTTGATGCCACCTCTTAAAGGCAAAATGATTTCGTCAAGCGAAACGACAACTTTCTCATAATTGTCAACCTTTTTCAGTTAAAGTCATGGAGGAAATAACTTGGATTGGAAAACTAAATATATCTATGTATATTAATACTGGATTATTAAATGCAAATACCTCTTTTTACCTTGTAAAACTAAAACAACATGGGGCATAGCTTTCGCCCTAAAAAACAAGTACAAAGCATCTGTTGTAGGGTTAATGATTTTCCTGAAAACGAAACTTGCTTATGAAGACCAAACAGATTATCAGCTTTTTGATCGTGCCGCTAGTCATTGCGGGGATTCTCTTGTTGCCGATCTAGTACTTGGAAAGCCCACCGTGACCTACGCCTTGTGCGTGGCTCTGCTGATGGCCACTTGGTGAATCACGGAGGTGGTACCTTTGGCAGTCACTTCGCTGCTGCCGGTAGCTCTTTTCCCTTTATTTGGCATTATGGTCCAACGATGATCTCCACTGCTTATGTTTCGCAAAGACTATTATCTCAAAAGGTAACTGATAAATTATATTCATTCAAAATTAATTTTATTAAAATATATTTGGATAATATTCAATAACAATTTAAATTTGTTTAAAAATTATTGAATGAATAAGAAGCTGCCTTTAATCTGTCCGAGCTGCGAACATCATTTGCAGGTGAAGCAATTGTACTGTGAGAATTGTCAGACGGAAGTCACCGGGTTGTATTCACTTCCTGTCATTGCACAATTGCCGGCAGAAGACCAAAAATTCATTCTTGATTTTGTGAAAGCAAGCGGCAGCCTGAAAAACATGGC
>CAZANK010000622.1:0-2381 GCA_964486235.1 uncultured Prolixibacteraceae bacterium
GCGTGTAAAAGCAACCCCTGTTGCCGATGTGTTCCCCATGTTTCCAAAGACCATCGACTGGACGTTCACCGCGGTTCCCCATTCGGCGGGGATATTGTTTAATTTGCGGTAATAGATGGCCCGGTCATTCATCCAACTGTCGAACACCGCGTAAACAGCCCCCCATAATTGTTCCCAGGGATCGTCCGGGAAACTCTTCCCGGTAGTCCTTAATACGGCTTCCTTAAAGCGGATCACCAGCAGCTTCAGATCTTCCGTGGTGAACTCCGTGTCGAGTTCGATACCCCGTTCTTCCTTCAGTTTTTCCATGATGGCTTCGAAAGGATCGATGTCCTCTTTGCTTTCGGGTTTCATCCCCAAAACAACATCCCCGTACATCTGTACAAACCGCCGGTAGGAGTCCCATGCAAAACGCTCGTTGCCCGACTTCTTTGCAATACCCTGCACGGCCAGGTCATTCAGTCCGAGGTTGAGCACCGTGTCCATCATTCCGGGCATGGACACCCGTGCCCCTGAACGGACGGAGACCAGGCACGGATTATTCTTGTCTCCAAAAACAGTTGCCGTGAGTTCCTCGATGAGGGCTACAGCTTTCTCCACTTCGTCCCTGATCGCGCTCGATACAGCGGCTTTCCCCTGCTGCGTGTAAATGGTACACGCTTCGGTGGTGATCGTGAAACCCGGAGGGACAGGAACACCAATCAGATTCCTCTCTGCCAGATTTGCACCTTTTCCACCAAGAAGGTTTTTCATATCTGCTTTTCCTTCAGCCTTACCATTGCCAAAGGTATAAACATACTTTGCCATAAAACTTTTTTTTGGATAGTTATAAAATGATCATTTTAAATTTCCATCGCTAATGTAGGGATTGTTTTTAGATCCTGAAACAAAAATCGCCGTAAATAGTTGCACAACAAACATGACGGGTGATTTTAAGTAGTTATGTCCCAATGAAAACCAGAAAAAAGAATTTCATTTTCGGGAAACAGACCTTTCAGAATGCCTGGATTGTTAACAATTATTAACGTTGATTGATCGTTCTTAACGCTTCGCAGGCGTATCTTTGTAAGGAATCATCACAATGAGGTTTTAAGCATAATTTTTTCATAGAGATAGGTTTGGTTAAGTTAAGAAAAAGGATGGGGTTGCCATCCTTTTTTTGTGCTATCTTGTCAGGGATATTTCTTTCCTTGATGACGTTTTTTCCGTCGATATCAGTATGTTAAAGACATTTTGTCCGGGAAGGGTTCTTCGCGGGGAAATGGTGATTACTTTGAAGGATAAAAGGTCGTTCGCTGAAGAATGTATAATCATAAGGTGAGAGAAAGGAGAAAACAGATGAATTTTAACAATTTTACCATCAAATCGCAGGAGGCCTTGCAATACGCTTTCGAAGTGGCACAGGCCCGGCAACAGCAGGCTGTCGAGACCGGACACGTGCTAAAAGGGCTGGTACATGCCGCCGGGAACGTAACCGGATTTTTACTGAAAAAGCTGGGGGTGAATGTTCCTGTTTTTCAACAGGTGCTTGACCGTATCGTGGACGCCTATCCTAAGGTGTCAGGGGGAGAGCAGTATTTGTCGGGCGAGACCAACAAAACGCTGCAAAAATCGATCGATATTTCGCATAAGATGGGTGACCAGTTTGTGTCGGTCGAGCATATCCTGATCGCGCTTCTCGAAACGGGCGGTACCATAGCTACGCTGATGAAGGATCAGGGAATAAACAGGAAAGACCTGGAGGCAGCGATCGCGGAGCTTCGCAAGGGTGCCAAAGCAGACAGTCAGACGGCGGAGGACCGTTTCAACTCGCTAAACCGGTTCGCCATTAACCTGAATGAAAGAGCCAGGGACGGCAAACTTGATCCCGTAATCGGGCGTGACGAGGAGATCAGAAGGGTCCTGCAAATCCTGACCCGGCGTACCAAAAATAATCCGGTATTAATTGGTGAACCCGGCACGGGGAAGACCGCCATCGCGGAAGGATTGGCACACCGCATTGTGCGGGGCGATGTGCCGGAGAATCTGAAAACGAAGCAATTGTATTCGCTGGATATGGGAGCCCTGATCGCGGGGGCCAAGTACAAAGGTGAATTTGAAGAAAGGCTGAAGGCGGTTGTCAATGAGGTGATCCAGGCAAATGGCGGGGTAATTTTATTTATCGATGAAATCCATACGCTGGTCGGTGCAGGCAAAGCCGAGGGAGCCATGGATGCGGCCAATATTCTGAAACCGGCATTGGCCCGGGGTGAATTACGCGCCATCGGCGCGACGACGCTGAATGAATATCAGAAGTACTTTGAAAAGGACAAATCACTTGAACTCCGTCTCTAGGTGGTGCTGGTGGCTGAACCGGATACGCTAAGAGGGATCTCCTTTCT
>CAZANK010000623.1:0-2378 GCA_964486235.1 uncultured Prolixibacteraceae bacterium
TGGCCATCAGAAGAAAAAAGAGAATCTGCATTTTTTCCCACTATTATTCAGAAGATTATATTCCTTTTTATGTGCAGTTGTATCTAAATGAGCTTACGCGCTATTTTGATGAGATACTGGTGGTCACCAATGAAAGGAGACTCTGGAACAGGGCTGAAGTAATATCCGGTAATATTTCACTTCTGAAGGTGAAAAACGAAGGCTATGATTTGGGGATGTTTTATAAGGGATTTCAGCAAATCAATGCGGATGACTACGACCAGATTGCCTGCCTCAACGATTCCAATATCATATTCGGGAGTTTAAAATCTGTATTTGATTGGTCTAATGATCAGAAAGTTGATTTTTGGGGTCTGGCCGATTCCCGGCGCAGGCCAAAATATTGTACTCAGGCCGGGAACTACCACGTCCAGAGTCATTTTATTGTTTTTAACCGGGCAGCGATCGACTGTTTACCAGCTTTTTTCAATCAGATCAATTTTCCGGAACTCATTCGGGAGAAGGATATCAGTTTACTGAAACAAAAGGTAATTGACATTTGGGAGATCGGGGTTACGCAATTCCTGATATCGAGAGGCCTGACCTGTAAAACCTATTTCAGTTACAGAAACTTCCAGCAATTCAGTTCTGCAAGGAAACCTGTGAATATTTCGACGAAGCGGTATGCTCAAACCATCCGGCAGGGAGTGCCGGTCATAAAAAAGCGGATTATTACTTCAACCGAATTCCGGCACATGTTTTCTGTAAAAGGAAACTGGAAAAGATTGATCCGGAAGTACGGGGACATCAACTGGAATCTCGAAAAATTGATCGCTGAATTGGCACATCTTCGAAGAAAGCAGCTTGCCATAAAATTTCTGAATTTTTTGAAGCGCAGATGAGGACAAATGATAATACATTTTAAATATCATTCCATACTTTTGCGGAACAGATAATCGCATTTATGCTTGATCAGTCTACCATATGTGCCGTTGCTACTTCACCGGGGATGGGACCCATCGCCGTCATTCGTTTGTCGGGAGAAAAAGCGATTGCAATCGCCGACGCCGTATTTCAGTCATCGGTCAAAGGCAAGAAACTGACCGGTCAGAAAGCCAACACGCTCCACTATGGCACACTTTGCGAAGGCGCCGAAATCATTGACGAAGTGGTGGTTTCTCTTTTCCGGGCCCCCCACTCCTTCACTGGCGAAGACGTGGTTGAGATCAGTTGTCACGGGTCGCTTTATATTCAACAAAGGATACTGCAGCTCCTGATTTCAAAAGGTGCCAGGATGGCACGTCCCGGGGAGTACACCCAGCGGGCATTCCTGAACGGGAAGATGGATCTTTCTCAAGCCGAGGCGGTGGCGGACCTGATTGCTTCGACCACGCGGGCTTCGCAGAAGGTAGCGATGGATCAGATGCGCGGCGGATTCTCTTCAGAGATTACCCAACTGCGGGGAAAGCTTCTGCGTTTTATCGCCTTAGTGGAGCTGGAACTCGATTTCAGTGAAGAAGACGTGGTATTTGCCGACCGCCGCGAACTGCGGGCCTTGGTCGATCAAATTGCCGCGGTGGTGGTCCGGCTGAAAGACTCCTATCGACTGGGCAATGTCATCAAAAACGGCATTCCGGTGGCTATTATTGGCGAAACCAATGTCGGGAAATCGACACTCCTGAATGCATTACTCAACGAAGAAAAGGCCATTGTTTCCGATATTCACGGAACGACCCGCGATGTGATTGAAGACGTGGTCAATATTCAGGGAACTGCATTTCGTTTCTTTGACACGGCAGGTCTGCGGGAAACGATGGATAAGATCGAAAGCATGGGCATTGAGCGGACCTACGGGAAACTGAAGGAAGCGTCCGTCATCCTGCTGGTGGTCGACACCACCAATCCGTTGCCGCTGATCAGTCAGCGGATTCATAAGATCCGGGAGCTCATGGAAGATCAGCATCTCATCATCGTGGGCAACAAGACCGATGTCGGGTCGCCGGAGACTATTCTGGGACTAAGCACATTTGCCCTTTCTCCACGCGAGCAACTGGTATTGCTTTCTGCCAAAAAGAAGGATCACCTTGATGAACTGATTCTCAGGATGCAGGAGGCTGTTGCCCTGGACCGGATTGACGAAGAAGGCGCCATCGTGACCAACATCAGGCACTACGAGGCACTCACGCGGGCACACGAGTCGCTTCAGCGGGTGCAGGCCGGAATGGATCAGCATCTGTCCGGCGAGTTCCTGGCCCAGGATATCCGCGAATGCCTCGAATACCTGGGTGCAATCACCGGCGAGATCAGCAGCGACGAAATCCTCGGCCACATCTTCAAGCATTTTTGTATCGGAAAGTAAACCTCTTTCTTTTGTTAGTGTTTTGTATTCTTATTCAATC
>CAZANK010000624.1:0-2368 GCA_964486235.1 uncultured Prolixibacteraceae bacterium
TCTCAGACGCGATCTTTCATTGCCTAAATCTTTAACACTGGTTGTTAAAAATTCATACACATTGCTGTCGAAGTTCATTTTTAAAGATTTATGTAACAAAAGTATATGATTTTGGTATGAAATCTGGGGAATAGTTAATCCTGTTCTGCAGTTTGTCCGGCAATCATGAAAAATTCAGGGATATGTTTAGGTACCATTTAAAAATCGCTTTTAGAAACATTGCCAAAGGGAAGTGGATATGCCTGATCAATGTAGCGGGGCTCACAATCAGCCTGGCAGTGGTCATCTTGTTATCGGCGTATATATCGGCGGAGTTGAATAAAGGGCAGGCGCTGCCACATCGTGATGGGATTTTTCAGCTCAGGCGCGGAAGGAGTGTTTCGCATTCCTTTCCAATGATCGCAATGATCAGGGAACAGGTTCCGGACGTCAGCGCTGTGACCGGATTTCACAGTATGTGGGCGACAAAGAAGCAGTTTATTGTCCGGGATAAAAAGTATGACTGTGAAAAATTTTTGTATGCCGACAGCTCCTTTTTTGACGTGTTTGAACATGGTGTTATCTATGGTGATCTGAAAGGAGCCCTGTCATCACCTGACGGAGCTGTTTTAACCCGGAGCACATCGAAAAAGATGTTCGGGCCCGATAATCCTGTCGGGAAGCCAGTCATTCTTGAAACATCAGATTATGGGTCATTTAACTTAAGAATAAGTGCGGTTATCGAAGATTTACCTGAAGTATCCATTCTGAGGTTTAATGGGATTCTTCCGAAAAAGAGCTTGGAGCGGATCGAATGGTACAAAGGCGGACTTGATCATTGGGGAAATTGCAATTACTCTGTCTTTGCACGGATAAAAAATAAACCGGTAAACGAAACCGAAGATAAGATGAATACGGCCTATGCGAAAACGGCGCCCGAATGGATACAAAAAGATGACGGATCATTTTCTTTGGCGCCATACAAGGACCTTTATTTTGGAGATAAACGGTGGGGGGATTTGTTGCAACATAACAGTCTTTCATTGATAAAAACACTCGGACTCGTTGCTTTGGTTATACTTGTCGTTTCCTGGATCAATTATGTCAATTTAAATACGGCACAGTTTGATGTGGACCGTCGGGTTTATGGGATCCAAAAACACCTGGGCGCTTCTTCCCGGCGATTGGTTTTGATCGGGATCATCGACAGTCTTCCTGTCGTATTAATTGCCTCATTCTTTTCATTAAGTGTGGCCTGTTTTGCCTTACCGGCTTTCAATTACCTGTTGAAGACATCATTCAGGATAGCAGACCTGTTTTGCTACGGGAACGGCTTTCACGTGTTAACGGTCCTTTTTGTTTCTGCCTTGGTCTGTGGAATTATTCCGGTTATTATCAGGCAGGTCCGTTATCGTTCAAATCGGAATCTTTCAGGATATGTGAAGAAATCGTTTTCCCGGAACGGACTGTTGGTAGTTCAGTTTTGTGTTTCTGTCGTCTTTATTCTGGTCACCATGATCATGGTCAGGCAAAGTAACTTCATGCAGCAATCGCCGACCGGTTATTATTCAGACAATGTCGTCCATCTGGATATGTTGTCTCAAATTCCGGATCAACGTGAAGCTTTTCGTGAAGAGTTAAAACGAATACCTGGAGTGCTTGATGTCACTTTTGCTTCTCAACTGATCTGCGACGTCAATCAGGATTGGGGGATGTCGTTGGAAAACAAAGGGGAAGATAAGAGGATCGGTTATTCTGCGTTTGAGGTGGATAGGAATTTCTTTGATTTCTTCGGGTTGAGGTTGATCCGGGGACATGGTTTTGAGAAGAACTCCATCAAGGAGCGTCATCATATCTTCAACCAAACAGCAATGAAAGCGTTTGGAATTGACAACATGGATGAGGCCAGAGTCTCATCGTACGACAACGCCAGAGGGGATATTATTGGCGAAGTGGAGGACTTTCGATATAAAAGCATGCGTTCCCCAATTTCAAATCTGGGTTTTTTGTGTCGGGAGCCTAAGCATTTGTCTTATGCGTATATCAAAACAGATGCCGCTTCGTCCGGTCAGCTTCGGCAACTACTTGGAAAGATCGAAGGAGTCTGGAATAAATTTGTAAAGGATTGGCCAATGGGATATGGTTTCCTGGACGAGTCGATCAGGAAAATGTATGAGCAGGACATTCGTCTGAACAAAGCATTTACAATTGCCGCAGTTATTTCAATTTTAATTGCCTGCATGGGACTTTTGGGCGTCAGCATTTTCAATGTCGATCGTCGGGCCAAGGAAGTTGGCATCCGGAAAGTGAACGGCGCCCGCGTGGCCGAAGTGATGGCCATGCTCAACAAAGACTTTGTAAAGTGGGTGGTGATCGCCTTTGTCATTGC
>CAZANK010000625.1:0-2363 GCA_964486235.1 uncultured Prolixibacteraceae bacterium
TTTTACAATTTTTTTTAGGTATTTTGGAACTTATTACTATATTTGCATCGCGTAAAAAACGGGTGTAGCTCAGTTGGTAGAGCACTGGTCTCCAAAACCAGGTGTCGGGCGTTCGAGTCGCTCCTCCCGTGCAAAGGCTGTTCCGCGAACAGCTTTTTTCATGAAGTTACCTGCTCATTTTCCGGACTTTTGAAGGGTCAGACTGTTTTTTACGCCACCTGCATTTCCTTGATCCCTTTTTGAACCGTAAAACATTTATATTTGCACAAATTCATGCGACCATGACGATTGACTTGTTTATCCCTTGTTTTATTGATCAGATCTATCCGCAAACCGCGTTCAACGTGATTAAGTTACTAAAAAAGGCCGGTATCGATGCCGCGTACAATCCCGAACAAACCTGCTGCGGACAGCCTTCCTACAACAGCGGGTACTGGAAAGAAACGAAAACGCTGGCCAAAAAATTTATCGCCGACTTTCCCGGAGAAAATCTGATCGTCAGTCCTTCGGCGTCATGCACCGGGTTTATAAAGAACTACTACCAGCACCTGTTCCGGACTGAAGAAAAGGAATATGAATCTTATCTGAAGCTGAAAGACCGGCTTTATGAGTTAACCGACTTCCTGGTCAATAAAATCCGGTTTACCGATTTTGGGGCCACTTTCCCGCACCGGGTATGCTATCATGATGCCTGTTCCGCACTCAGGGAATACGGTATCAGAAAGGAACCCCGGGAGTTATTGTCTCACGTACAGGGACTGGAACTGGCCGAGATGGAGGACACCGAAACCTGCTGTGGGTTTGGAGGGACATTTTCGGCAAAATTCCATTCCATCTCTTCGGCCATGACCGAGCAAAAAGTGGAAAATGCCCTGAAGACCGGAGCGGAATACATCCTATCGACCGAAGCTTCATGCCTGCTGAATCTCGAAGGTTATTTGAACAAACATCATCTGCCGGTCAAAGCCATCCATATTGCCGATATCCTGGCAAGCGGATGGGAACTGTAACTTTTTTCCTTCTGCCCCGTAAAGGGATTTCCCGAAAGGGCGATAATTTATTTCTCTTGTTTCAGGCTATCCTGAATTCGTTTCTCACGCCTTCAGTACTGCTGAAAGATCAAGCATGCCCTCTCCCACTTTAACCGGTTCCCTACACTACACACGCCAGGAGCCGCGTTCTTAAGCCACTTCCCAAAGTTTCATTTTTGCGACGAGCTTCCACAACTACGTCGCCGTATTCCCCACACGGCCTGCCACCTTAAAAAGAACTCAGAAGGTGCGTCTTACCATAATTTATGTTTAAATTAAGTTCGTTTTTCTTCTTCTCGTTGGTAAAGCAAAGATCGCCAAATTTAGGGAATTATGAAACGGATCGTAAAAACAAAAAGGTATTTGGAAAAATTCCAAAATACCAGCTCCCGATAAAAAGAACGCGCGGACCGGTGACTGATCCCTTTTCGGCAAAAACCTCCTTTCACCTGGAACAAACGGCTGACCTTTTCTTGTTTCACGACCAGGCAAGATACTCCGGGAAAGAAACCCGGGCATCCCTTTGACGGTCATGTCCGACGGAATCTCAGGCACCAGAGTGCCGTCCGTCTGCAAGCGACAAACTCATCGTTGGGAAAAACGAGGGTTCCCGGATGATCCGGGCACATTCAGAATTGGAGTGCGGGTATATGCTTTAAGCGAAAACCACAAGATTGTCCGGACGACTTCCCAACGACCCGGAATGATCGTCGTTTCACCGGGAAACAGTGATCCCTCGCCCCCGGGCGCTCATCGCACACTGCCTTTTGCCTGTTTATCGCCAATCATTTCAAAAAAAAATTCACCGCCCGATGACCTGCCTTTTTTCATTTGGCAAAAACCCCCTTCCTTTTCAAACCAAATCGCTATGTCAAAACATTGATTATCCGCCACTTTTGCATTTCTTTATTCACTAACCCCGGCCAACAATCCATCGCCTCAAATATTTGTGGAAATTTTTCAAAAAAAATCAGAAATCGCTTGTCTTTGCAATTAAAAATTGTAAGTTTGCAACATATTATTGTATTTGTAATCCATTATGTCTATTTAAAAAACAAAATTTACTATGCTTAGTATTCGACAAAACAAGACGATATTTTTACCCAAAAGCACTTTTTTTACCATAAAACATCATACGGAGATTACTTACGCAAAAAATTACTAAGCAAATTATGAACATTAATTTTTTTGAATTATGAGAAAGAAACGAAAAGTTACAATGACCACGATAGCTAAGAAGTGGTTCTTGTTGTTGGCAATTACGGCCGGACTGGTAACTTCCTGTAAAGATTACGATGACGACATCGACGGGCTGAATGAGGACATAGCCGC
>CAZANK010000626.1:0-2359 GCA_964486235.1 uncultured Prolixibacteraceae bacterium
GCCAATTCTTGAAGTGTTTGTCAACTGTGAAACTGGAGAATTCAAGTTTCTCCGAATTGATTTTTCCCTTTTCACAGGCCAATTTCAAAAAGACTTAACCTGCGCAAGCTCCGGTTAAAACTTTTTGCAATCCCGCATCAACACTTTCACCTTTTCCATTCATTCTTTATTCCTTTTCCTTTTGAAAATCTTCCGAAAATGAAAAGCCGGTATTTACAGGTTTGAGAATTCGGGATTATACATTCAGAAGAAAGACATAAAAAAGGTTCACAGAAAAACTTCCATAGCGTCATCAATCAGGGAACTATCCAGCTCTTTTAAATAAGCTTGTGTAATGGCAATATTTTGATGCCCCATTGATTCACTGATGATATCAGTCGGATGGTACCCGGTTGGTTTTGCCCAATCATCCCAGCGTGTTAGAAGAATTTGGGGTACACCAGTTTGGCCCTAAAGCAGATAGTCCCCGGTCTTTGGCCATGGGCTCGATGCTTTACGATGTGTTCAGTCAAATTACCCTTGATGCCAGGCTGGCCCCATACGCTTCGGGTGAACGGGATTTGCTGATGGAACACCTGGACAAAGTAGGGTCAGGGGATTTGCTGTTGTTGGACCGGGGTTACCCGTGTTTTTGGTTGTTGTTTTTGTTAAAAGCAAACCCAAGCCAACAATCCTTTTACTTTCAGATGTGCCGATTTGATCTTACCGATTTCTGCTTTCTTTTGCAATCGTAACAAAAAACGAACCTGGGTTACATGAGTCGGGTAAATTTTTCAAAAAACCCCCTCCTGCAATGCGCGACACGGATCACAGGTCAAATCTCCCCCATCTTCCAAACCTAAAATGAAATTACCTTGTCGCTGTCGGCAACCCAATCGGCTAAAAATCCCATGGTAGATTTGTTTGTCCCGTCAAAATACGGTTGGTTTTTATATACGCCGCAACGTGCCATGCAGGTACCGCATACCTCAACCGGCACTCCTTTTTTGATCAGGTCTTTGAGCATTTGTGACAAATCCTGATCATAACCCGGAGGCGGTTTGCAAACGTCCCGGGCAAGGTCTACGGCATCATTCATTAAAAAAATCCTGACGTCGTTCCCTTTTTTCTTCAAGGTGTCCGCAAGCCGCAATCCGTTCCAGGTTACATCGGTACTATCATAAGGTTCCCGGTTAAAAATGATCAAAACTCTTTGCATAATAAGTTGGTTTTTAAATCTACGCAGGAAATTCGCTGAAATACTTCTTTCAAAATGGCCTTAATCGCCTGATTCGATTGATCGTTTTCTATTTCTGCTCCGCCAAATCAGAATCCGGCATCACCCTGACATCCCAGGCTTCGTGAATATTGCCTTGGACATCTGATCGTTCCATGAGGATCAGATTTAAACTCAAAGTTATAAAGATGATAAGAAAATACAAAAATGCTGCCCGAAAAATTTATTTCTGTATCTTTATCCCTACCGAAGTCTTTGGCAAAACAACCATGCAAGATGGGGTGAACCTCCGGGTAAAAGCCCCTTCATCATGAAAGAATAAACCTCTCACATAAACGTTTATTGATGAACCGGATTGATCTCTCAGTATTATTCACGATTATCGTGCTGCTTACAGGCTATTCCTGCAAGGACAAGGCCCGGTCAGACAACCGGACGAAAACGGAATACACCCTCAAGGTGAACGACTTCGCCGGAGACAATCACGAATTCTGGAAAGCCATTGGGTATGATTTCCTTTTCAAGATTGTCCACGAGGATGAAGGACAGGAATTTCTGGACAGGGCTCAAAAGGACAAGTCCGTGCGGTATTTCCGGACGCATTACACGTTCAACAACCGGGCGCCGGGCGATGAAAAGGCCGGAGGCAATATCTGCGGCAATGTGGTATTCAAAGATCAGGACGGAAGTGTTCGTTATGATTTTTCAACCGTCAATAAAACGTTTCATGAATACGTGAGGCGGGGCATGAAACCCATCGTCGAGTTTGACTATTATCCGGACGGATTTTCTCAAAGTTCTTCACGAAACGTCAATGACGAGTCATTGGAAGCCCGCAGCGGTCCGCCGGTAAGCTGGGAGGAATGGCAGGATTTGCTGGACAGGTTCATGCAGAACCTCGTGGACGAATTCGGGAAAGAAGAACTAAAAACATGGTATTTTGAGGTGTGGAACGAACCCGACGGGTGGCCGAGGGAAGAACTTCCTGGTTTTTACAGGCTGTATGACGTATTTGCGCATACGGTCAAGTCGTACGACCAGGATTTCAAAGTAGGCGGTCCGGCCTGTTACAACCTCTGGTTCATGAAGGAATTTCTTGACCATGTGGTATACGGGACGAACTACGTGACCGGAAAAACCGGT
>CAZANK010000627.1:0-2356 GCA_964486235.1 uncultured Prolixibacteraceae bacterium
AAACATATCCAGCAACCCCAGCAACCCGTCTGAGGTTTGTTCCTTGAATTGCCCAAGCTGGGCCGGGTCAATCCCGGGCAGGGCAACAAAAGACCCCAACCGGTAAATCAGAAGGAAGAACAACGTGATCCCCAACCGGGTCCGCAAATCCTCGATCTTATAAATATTCTTCAGGGTTTCGATCAGTTTTTTCATCAGCGTTAAACGATTTCAGTGGTTCCTTCCAGTTTTTCAATGGCTTCCTTTGCATTTTTGGAAAAGGCATGCGCTTTCACGTCAAGCTTCAACGTCAACGTTCCGTTCCCCAAAATTTTTATGCGGTCGTTTTTAGAAACCAGTCCGGCATCGATCATCGCCTTCACATCGACCACCGACAGTTCTTTCTTCTCGGCCAGGCTTTGAAGTGTCTGTAAGTTAATGGCCTTATACTCGACCCGGTTAATATTGTTGAAACCGAACTTCGGGACCACCCGTTGCAAAGGCATCTGGCCTCCTTCAAAACCACGGGTACGGCTGTATCCTGATCTTGACTGGGCACCTTTGTGTCCCCTGGTCGATGTACCGCCGCGTCCTGAACCCTGGCCGCGACCAATGCGTTTCCCCTTTTTTACGGATCCTGCAGCAGGTTTAAGATTACTTAAATCAATCATTTTCAACTATTATTAGATTTCTTCAACTTTGACTAAATGGCTCACCTTGTTGACCATCCCCAGGATTGCCGGAGTAGCATCATGTTCAACCGAGTGATTTATCCTTTTAATTCCAAGAGCTTCAATCGTCGCCTTCTGGCTCTTGTTCGAACCGATTTTGCTCCTAATCTGTGTGATTCTGATCTTAGCCATCGTTTTTATCCTTTAAATACTTTTTCCAATGAAACCCCCCTGTGTTGGGCAACGGTATAGGCATCCCGGAGTTCGAGCAACGCATTCATGGTCGCTTTTACCAGGTTATGCGGATTCGAAGAGCCCTTCGATTTAGCGAGGATGTCGCGCACGCCGACGCTTTCAAGCACGGCGCGCATGGCGCCCCCGGCTTTCACCCCTGTTCCGTGATAAGCGGGTTTCAGGAACACGCTCGCTCCCCCGAATTTCGCGACCTGCTCGTGCGGGATCGTCCCTTTGCTAATGGGGATTTTTACCAGGTTCTTCTTCGCTGCATCCACGCCTTTTGCGATCGCCGCGGTCACTTCGCTGGCCTTGCCCAGACCCCAACCGACGATGCCATCTTCGTTTCCAACGACAACAATCGCGGAAAAGCTGAATGTCCTGCCACCCTTGGTTACCTTTGTCACCCGGTTAATCGCCACCAACCGGTCTTTCAGTTCAATATCTGCTGTTTTGACTTTCTTGATATTTCCTGCCATAATGATTAAAATTTAAGGCCGCCTTCACGGGCAGCATCAGCTAATTGTTTAATTCTACCGTGGTACAGGTAACCATTACGGTCAAAAACAACACTGGCAATCCCAGCGGTTTTTGCTTTGTCTGCCAATGCTTTTCCCACCAGCGCTGCCTGCTGGCTTTTATTCCCTTCCGCAGCGTTGATTTCCTTATCCAATGACGAGACTGCCAGCAACGTCGTGCCGGCGACATCATTGACCAATTGGGCATAGATTTGCTTATTGCTTCTGAAAACGCTCAGGCGAGGTCTTTCGGCAGTTCCGGAAACCACTTTCCGGATTCTCATCTTAATCCTGTATCTTCTTTCTTGTTTTGTTAAAGCCATGGTTTCAAATTTTACTATTTAGCACCTGCTGATTTACCGGCTTTGCGACGCAAAACTTCACCAACAAACTTCACCCCTTTGCCCTTGTAGGGTTCGGGAGCCCTGAACGACCTGATTTTGGCAGCAACCATCCCGATAAGCTGTTTATCACAGCTCTTCAGCGTGATAATGGGATTGCTGCGCTTATCAGTGACTGCCTCAACCTTCACTTCCTGGGGTACTTCCAGGAAAATATGGTGTGAATAACCCAATACAAGATCAAGAAGCTGTCCCTGGGCTTCCGCGCGGTATCCCACGCCAACCAGTTCCATTTTCTTTTCATAACCCTGCGAAACACCTACAACCATATTGTTGATCAGTGACCGGTATAACCCGTGAAGGGCACGGTGTCTTTTCTGGTCGGTGGGCCGCTTCACGAGAATCTGCGTACCTTCCACCGCAATTTTAATATCCGGGTTCACCGACTGTTTCAGTTCGCCGAGCGCTCCTTTGACCACGACCGTATTATCCTGGGCAATGTTGACGGTTACCCCGGCGGGAATTTCAATCGGTAATTTACCTATCCTTGACATGATTCTTCCTCCTTCCTTAATAAACGTAACAGATCACTTCACCACCCACACCGAAGTTT
>CAZANK010000628.1:0-2356 GCA_964486235.1 uncultured Prolixibacteraceae bacterium
TAGATACTGGTGTACCCGTTTTGATCGCCGTCCCGTTCATGATAGTTATCGGAGTAAGGATTGGAGATGCTGATGTTGGTCGATATCTTAAGTTTTTGGGTAATGTCGTAGGCTGCAGAAAGTGCGAATTCATTCCTCTTCAGTTCAACCCCCGGGAAAACGCCTTCACCGCCGGTACGTGAAACAGAGAACCTGTAATTTCCACGGTTTGAACTTCCTGCCACGCTAAGGTCAATCACCGTTGACATCCCTGTTTTAAAATAGTCTTTCATCGAATTATCGTAAAAAACAAGCGGCTTTGATTCTCCGTTCGTATTCCACTGCACAGCCGATTGTCCTTCTTCCGGACCGTACCAGGATTGGTAGGCGCTCTCATTAAAGGCCCCTGACCTGCCATTGGTAAACCGGTTTTGCAGGTCCACATATTTATAGGGAACGGAAAACGTCGACCCCACATTCACCGAAACACCAATTCCTGCCTTGTTCATTTTCCCGGTTTTACTGGTGATCAGGATCACACCGTTCCCGGCCCTTGAACCATAAAGTGCAGCAGCGCCCGGGCCCTTTAATATGGAAACACTTTCAATATTCTCGGCATTTAAATCCTTCATGATTTTTTCGTTATCATTCGGCACACCATCAATCACAACGAGCGGAGAATTGTTGCCCACCAGCGACGTAAGACCCCTGATTGTCACGTATGTTTCTGCGTTAATGTCGTTTGACGAATTACTGATTTTTAATCCTGAGACCTTTGCAAACAACGACCCCAGCAAGTTCTGCTGAGGCACTCGTTCCAGCATATCAGACTTCACTTCGCCGACCGAATAGCCCAACGCTTTTTTCTCGCGTTCAAGTCCCAAAGCCGTGACAACAACTTCATTCACATTGATGGATTCCTCTTCCATCACTACATTGATGACTTCTTTCCCGGCTACGGTCGTTTCAACGATTTTCATCCCCACAAAGGAAAAAATCAGGGACGCGTTGCCAGGAACCTGAATAAGTGAATATACTCCATCAGCATCTGTCACAGTTCCCTGCGAAGTCCCCTTGATCATAATCGTCACTCCGGGTAACGGGAAACCCGAGATATCCGTAACTTTCCCTTTCACCGTCAACGGGTTCTGGGATATTCTGCCCGACTGCTCTGTCGGCAGGATGACAATCGCTTTCCCCTTAATCGTATACGTCAGATTTTGATTGGAAAGAATGTTTTGAAGAATCTCGGTAATCGATTTTTCCTTATAACTGGCGGTCACCCTGCCCGCGGAACTAATCAACTCATCTTTATACACAAAAGAAAAATCAGTCTGATCTTCCAGTACCTGAAGAACTTCTTTCAGTGAATTGTTTTCAAACTGCAGATTTAAACGATTCGTTTGAGCCTGTGATACGACCGCGTACGATTGCACCAGGAATCCCAGAATCAACACCACTTCTAGTTTCATAATCAGGAACGTTTTGGTTAAGCAAGGGCAAAGCCAAACTTGTTTGAGCTTTGCCGAGCAAGAAAAACGGCTAATGTTAATAAAAATTTTCCATCGCCGGAAAGGGATGGCCTTCCCATTGATCCAATTGTTTTTTTTCATACTTTTGATTTGTTTTGTGATTAATACGATTATTGAACACAGACGGACTTGAAATGGGGAATGGTGGGCCTTCCCCATTTTCTTTCTATATCATAGGCAGTCTATTTAGTTCTATTCTAAATTTCCGGAAACCATCTCTGGTATACCGAAACGGAATGGCGAGCTGAAGCGTCGTTAAGACCTCATCGATTGTCTCCTCATTTTTAAAGACGCCCGAATAGCTCATCTTATTCAACCCCGGATTGATGATCTCCATATCCACATCGTACCAGCGCTCCAAACGCATTACCAGTTCCTCAAACGTGATCTTGTCAAAATCGAAAATACCATCTTTCCAGGTAGCTGCTTTCGCCGCGTCCGTTTTCTCCAGTAAAAACTGATCCTCTTTAAAAATCAGGGTCTGGCCCGGCTCCACATCGATGGTCTGCTTCCCCCTCCTGATCCCGATTTTTCCGTCGAGAAGTGTCGTTTCCGTGCGGTGAAAATCGGGATAGGCCATCACATTGAAACGCGTCCCCTTCACCTGTATGTCGTAATCATGGGTTTCCACGATAAAAGCTGAACCGTTTTGTTTGGCCACTTCAAAATAGGCTTCTCCCTTCAGCTTCACATGCCTGTTGCCATCCATAAAGTTACCGGGATATGAAACAACAGACTCCGCATTCATCCACACTTTGGAACCATCCGGCAACAGCAACTGCGATTTTTCACCGCGTGGCACACTGGTTTCAAACCAAACGACCGGTGAGTCTCCCAATGGCTTC
>CAZANK010000629.1:0-2356 GCA_964486235.1 uncultured Prolixibacteraceae bacterium
TGATCTCATATTATGCCATAAATGAGGGAAAACAAATTGTTGATGTCGGAGTGATGAGCGATACCCATAGCAGCGAATACGAAGAAACATATAATCTGGAGCATGATCGGAATGCCTGGATGATTGGGGCAGGTGCAGCGAGCAATTTTTCGCAATTTGAAACCGGGAACAATGGCGCTAATTACTATCATTTCAATCAACGCCTTTGGGAAGGTGAAGATAACATCGCGATGCACATGGTGGCTGCAATACGAGCTTTTCGCCCGGATATTGTTATTACGCATGGAGGTATTTATGGCGATTATGATAAGCCAGGGCATAAGGTTTCCGGACGCGCCGGATTGAAAGCATTTGAAACAGCCGGAGGAGATGTGGATTGTTGGCCGGAATTGACACGGCTTGGGTTAAAACCCTGGCAACCCAAGAAGCTTTACTGTTATGCAAGCCAATCGTATCCTGAGACTGTTTACTTGTCATGGATTGCTGATCAGCCAGTGAAAGGCACGGATATGACATGCAAAGAATTCGGTGAATATGTTCTCCGGAATTTTCAAAGTCAGGGCGTGCACCTTAATCTGTGGGATCTTAAATTATGCCTTGTAAAATCGGTCATCAAAGAACCTGAACATGAGAAATCCATATTTGATGGTTTGTAATCATATCGAACAAATTGATTTATCGGATAGAACTTGGTTTCAATCATCCCGGAAGCCCGAAAGGGAAACCTTTTTTTCAACTGATCATTCAATTCTGAATTGGTCAGGCTATCTATATGGTACAACTTCACTGTAAACGCCTGAAGTTTTTACCTTTCCCGCATTTATGCAAATAGAGTGTCACAAAAGGGAAATGCAGTCGTTTTTTATCGGGGCCTGATAGCGTATTTTTAAAAGTTTGCTACGTGTGGTATTCGCTGAAGTAATGACTTCGCGGATTTTGCTCACAACAGCAGGCAAGCAAGTTTCACTGTTCTCGCTTATTTGCAAAATTCATGAACTTGTGTGAAAGGCGTGGCTCTTCATACTCTTTTTTAGGACGATATAAAACCAAAGAATTTGAAGAAAGATATTTGAACATGATCGTGGAAGAAAAATTGCTTATTGAAGAAATTCAAAGGGGAAACCAGGCGGTTTTTGAAAGTGTCTTCCACCAGTATTACAAGGTGCTGGTTAAGTTTGCCGAACACTTTTTGTTGAACAGAGATGCTTCTGAAGATATTGTTCAGGCAGTTTTTATTTATTTATGGGAGAATTCAAAAGGAATAAAAATTGAGAAGTCTTTGCGGTCATACCTGTATCAGTCGGTAAAAAACAGATGTCTAAACTATTTGCGTTCGTTAAAAATCAGGGATAAATACCAGATGATGTATTTTGAAGCGCTTCTTCTGCTTTATGACGAAGACATGCGTGCCGACAGTGAAATGATTGTTGAAATAAAGAAAGCTTTCCGGGAACTGCCTGAGCAGGCATCCGATATCTTCCGTATGAAATATTTTGAAGAACAATCGATCAGGGAAATTTCGAATAAGTTGTCAATCAGTGAAAATACCGTGAAGGTTCAACTGTTTAACGCCCGGAACAGGATCAGAAAAATACTGGACTACACGGTTGGCTGTTTGTTGCTCTTCTAATTTTTCATGCGCCATATAAACCTTTTTCAATTCGGATGTGTCCTGGGGGTAACAAGCGAACGATGAGAAGAGTTGATTATTGGTTAATATGGAAAAGTCTTCACGACTCGTTAACTCCTGAAGAAAGGAAGGAACTGGATTTATGGCTTCATGCTGATCGCAGGCACCGGGACTATTATGAGAAACGAAAGGACCGTTTTCAGCAGGGGAAGGGCGGTTCTTATCATGAGGTCGATTCAAAAAAGGCCTGGAACAGGTTTATTTTTCTTTCCGGACAAAGGCGCACGCGTTTCCGGAAATTCAATGCGATTGCAGCAAGTATTTTGTTAGTGATGACGCTGGGCTATTTATCCTGGAACTGGGTGTTCGGTTACAGGCAACAACGCGTTCCGGCCGAGGACATTTTTTTTGATCCGGGCGTGAAAAAAGCAACATTGGTTTTTGGTGATGGTCAAAAGCTCGAACTGGACGCGAAGAAGGATACCTTGATCCGGAAGTGTAATGTGGTGATAAAGAATTCGGGCAGTTCACTGAACTACGAGTTAATGCCGGCCCGGCGCCTTCATTCCCCCGAGGAATTCAACAGACTCATCGTTCCCCGTGGGGGAGAGTATTACCTTGATTTGTCGGACGGGACCAAAGTTTGGGTCAATTCTGAAACAATCCTTCGGTATCCCGTCGTTTTCGATCAGGATGAACGGTGTGTGGAACTGATCGGCGAAGCCT
>CAZANK010000630.1:0-2354 GCA_964486235.1 uncultured Prolixibacteraceae bacterium
CTGACGACCTTATGGAATCATCTGTTTTATTTTCCGGGATCAGCTCCGGAAGAATTAAATAAAAATGGCAGCTATTATTTTGACTATCAAAATGCCCGGTTCATCATGATCAACAGTTTTGATTTTCTTAATGCCGGCTCAGAAAAGAAAATGAAATACAAAACCTGGTTAGAATCGCTCCTGAGCGGTAACACACAAAAATGGACAATTGTCGTTCATCATATTCCACTTTATCCCATTGCTGCCAGAAGGGAAAAAGTTGACAGTTGGTATAACCTCCTTAAACCATTGTATGATCAGTATAAAGTTGATCTGGTTTTATCCGGACATGACCACGGATATGCACGCGGGGGAATTGAATCAGGGGGAAAAGAACGAAAACGGATCAATGGGCCGGTTTATGTCGTTTCTGTTGCCGGCCCCAATATGTATGAACTGGCTAATCGCGAGTGGTATGACCGGATCATCGCCAACACGCAATTATTCCAGCACATCCGGTTCTCCGAAAATCAAATACAGTTTAGAACGTACGATGCCACAGGGAGTTTATCAGACGAGTTTCTGATCAAAAAAAGAAGTCACGAAAAGATGTTTGTCGACCGGGCGCCCGCGGCAATGGAGTAATGTGGAACACCATACTGAATTCGGCTTGTAAGTATTAAAATGGCGGTGCGCGGATCCGCGACCTGCCCGCAAAATATCCTGTTATGAAGAAAAAAATTTCCTTCATGCTGCTGTTTCTCTGTTTATTCCTTTTAGGGTGGGCACAGGGCAACATGACGCAAAAGAAGGATAAAACGGAAAATGAGAAGATGCATGACCTCGCGAAATCATGGCGCGAAAGTTATTTCTCGGGAGATCCATTACATATCGGCAACAACGTCCAGTTTCTTTTTGATGATTACCTGGTTGAAGATAAGTACAACTTAAAACGAAAGATGGGAGTGATCGAGAAATATTCAGGTAATCCTTTGACGATTGCCGGTGATATGCCATGGGAATTAAGCTCATCAGACTGGAATGGCGTTAAATTAAGGCATATTGTTTTTGACCCGGAAGAAAAAATATACAAAGGCTGGTATTTTACCTACCGAAGGGAGCCCGGTATTGAAACCGGCTATAATTATTCGACACTTTATGCCGAGAGCAAAGACGGCATTACCTGGGTAAAACCTAAGCTCAGTTTTTTCCCATACAGGGGAATGAAAACAAACATTGTCATTCATAAAGAAAAAGGAACTGCCCACCTGAGTCATGTCTTTTTGGACACTTCCGCCAAAGACGTTTCCAAACGCTACATTGCCCTGGTCAAAATGATCCCTCCCGGTGAAAACAGCAGGTGCATTGTACGTATGTATTCTCCGGATGGGAAAAAATGGACGCTGGATAACGACCCGGTATTATTCCGGGGGGCGAATGATGGTTCTTACTCGCTGGTTAAAGACGACGGGAAAAACAGATGGCTGATTTACCGAAGGCCTTCGACCCGTGCCCTGATCAACGGCGAAGACGGATTTTATGCAGATCGGAACGACAAACGCAGAGTGAGTGTGACTATAACAGAGAATTGGAAAGACTGGAGCTATCCCAGGAACATTGTCATCATGGATGAAACTGACGATACAAAAGTGACGCAGGTTGGTAACAAGATGGATATTGATCAGATTAAAGTCATCAAACATGAAAATATGTTCATGGGATTTCTTAGTCTTATGGATAACCTGACCATATCATTGCCCAGGCATACGCATTTCATGTGGAGCCGGGATGGCTTCGACTGGGAACGGTTACCGGATCGTCCTCTTTTCATTGAGAATGGGGCTCCGGGAGATTGGGATGCCGGTTCGATCTATATCAGTTCCGTTTTAACGAATGACGATCGTTTTCGGGTATACTACAGCGGAGATAATACACCTCAGGGATTTTACGGTCAGAAAAGCGAGAAGAACATACCCGGGTTTGGCGGTACCGGTCTTGCCTTTATCCAAAAAAATCGTTTCATCGGGCTTCAGGCCGGTCCTGAAGGAGGATTCCTGCTCACCAGACAGTTTATCCTGGAAGGGAATACGATCAGCATTAATTTTAAATCATCTGTTCAGAATCCCCCACCCGGTCACGCCAGTCTGATAAAAGCGGAATTGCTTCAACTTTCATCGGGACATCATTCAGCAAGTCCCTGCCCGGGTTTTTCGATGGAAGACTTCGACCCGATTTTGTCTGATGATTCCGACCATTACACCCTCACATGGAAAGGGAAAAAAGATCTTTCGGAGCTGCACGAAAAACCTGTATATCTCCGGATCTATCTCAAAAACAGTACACTTTACACGTTGCAGGTATCTCATCATCCATAG
>CAZANK010000631.1:0-2353 GCA_964486235.1 uncultured Prolixibacteraceae bacterium
TTCTGCCGGTGGCGGCCCATGTTTGTTTGCTGAAGGAATAAAGGCTTCGCGTGGGGCATCCTGACAGATTTTGCCGCTGCGAAGTTCAAGTACCCGGTGAATGCCTGGTGGGACCTGTTCTTCGTCGCATATGATCACCAGCGACATGCCTGTTTCCGGTTGCTTTTCCAGCAATGCTGCCAGGGTCGCGCGCGACCGCGTATCGAGCCCGGCAAACGGCTGGTCAAGGACCAGCAGTCCCGGTTGCTGCAACAAGGCGGCAGCCAACTGGACCCGTTTCCGCTCGCCGTTACTCAGCTCAAGCAGCTTTCTTTCCGGAAGATGGCCGATCTGCATCTGTTGCATGATCCCGGTTATGAGGCTTGTCCCTTCCGGCGAACGGCTGTTTCCCCGGATGTTCTCCAGGTACTCCCGCACCGTCGGGGTATCTTCCATCCCCTGATGTTCATAGCGTTGGCCGTAGTACGTACTCCTCCTTCCGGAAAGGCTCATAAACTGATCCTGCTGCGAAACCATCATCCGCCTTAACCCCGGGCGAACCGATAAAACCCCTGTCGCCGGCACGACAAGACCGGCCAGGATCAGGCCAAGGCTGGTCTTTCCGCTTCCTGGGCCCCCGGTGACTGCAAGCGATTCTCCTTCTTTCAGAACCAGTTCAATGTCTTTCAGGATCCAGGTCGGGCCATCCCTGAACGAGACCTGTTCTGCTTTTAATACTTCATCCCGATCCGCGACAATACCCATCATGAGCAACTTTTTGCAAAGATAGGCAGAAACCAAAGAAAAAGGACGTTTCCTGTTTTTGCGGGGATGGGGAGAAACCAACGTGAAAGCACGTCCGTCATATTCTGACGAGATATAAAAAGACCTCTCAAAGGACGAACGGCTCCGGGAATCTCGCTTTGGGTTTCAATTGTTAAAAAAATGTCATAAAATGCGGAGAAATTATAAATTGAAACATGCTTTTTTTGAAAAATTAAAAGTAAAGCATAACTTTGTTGCAGGAAACAGGATGCCAGAAATCTGGTCCCGGATTTTCCGGAGGTCTTCAAACAAGATTCGATAACAGGTTAAAACGATAAGGATGAAAGTTGCAGTAGTTGGTGTCAGCGGAGCAGTCGGCCAGGAGTTTTTAAACGTGCTGGCTGAACGGGGTTTCCCGTTAGATGAGTTGGTATTGTTTGGATCGGGAAGGAGTGCCGGTTCAACGTATCTGTTCAGGGGAAAGAAACTGGTTGTAAAGGAATTAAAGCATAACGACGATTTCGACGGGACCGATATCGCCCTTGTCTCTGCCGGAGCATCCGTTTCGAAAGAGTTTGCAGCGACGATTACCAAATATGGGACGATCATGATCGACAATTCAAGCGCGTTCCGTTATGACGATGATGTTCCGCTGGTGGTGCCTGAAGTAAATCCCGAAGATGCCAGGAACCGCCCGCGGAATATTATTGCCAATCCCAACTGTTCGACCATTCAGATGGTTGTTGCCCTGAAGCCTGTCGATGACCTGTCAAGGATCACCCGCGTGCATGTGGCCACGTATCAGGCAGCGAGTGGTGCAGGGGCCCAGGGAATTGCCGAGCTGGAAGACCAGGTTCGTCAGATCGCGAAAGGCGAAGAAGTGACTGTCAAGAAGTTTCAGTATCAACTGGCGATGAATGTGATTCCGCACATTGATGTCTTTTTGGATAACGATTATACCAAGGAGGAAATGAAAATGAGCTGGGAGACGCAGAAGATCATGCACAGTGATGCGACCGTGAGCGCCACTTGTGTGCGTGTACCGGTTGCCCGTTCACATTCGGAGGCCATCTGGGCGGAAACCCGGGAGGAACTGGAAATCGATCAAATCCGGGATGCCCTGGAACAGTTTGAAGGAGTGACGGTGATCGATAATCCCCGGAACAAGGAATACCCGATGCCGCTGTTTGTCGCCGGCAAAGATGATGTCTATGTAGGTCGTTTGAGGAAAGATTTGACGAACCCCAAAGGATTCACATTCTGGTGCGTGGGTGATCAGATCAAAAAGGGTGCAGCCCTGAATGCGGTTCAGATTGCCGAATGGCTGGTCAAAAACGGTGAAGTGAAAGCGGCGGTTAAGTGAGTGCAGAGGACAAACTTGTTTGGACTATCGAACGGAAGCCGCTTGCACGAAGTGAAGTAGGGTAAGGAAAACGGAGACCGGAAAACGGAGACCGGAAAACGGAGACCGGAAAACGGGAAACCGGAAGGATGTTTCCGGAATTTGCAGATAGCTTAAAGTCAATCAGTTAATTCTTTTGGGGATAAGAATAGCCGGCAAGTCATGCCGGCTTTTTTTGAAATGGGTCATTTGGGGAGAAACTTAACC
>CAZANK010000632.1:0-2337 GCA_964486235.1 uncultured Prolixibacteraceae bacterium
GAAGAGACTTTATTAAAAGCAGTCTGGCCGGTACAGCCGGGATTGCAATCGGAGGGATGGGCTTCAGCGCCAGATCGTATGCCTCCGTGATCGGTGCCAACGACCGGATCAACCTCGCCGTAATCGGCATCCGTAACCAGGGGAAGGTCCATATCAACAGCTTTTGCGGACTGAAAGACAGCCATAATGTTCAAATTAAGACATTGTGCGATACGGATGAACGGCTTTTTGAATCACGCTCGAAATTTGTGCTGGATAAAACCGGGATCAAACCCATTGTTGAGTGGGATATTCATAAGGTATTGAATGATAGGGATATCGATGCGGTGTCGATCGTCACGCCCAACCACTGGCACGCGCTGGCCACAATCTGGGCCTGTCAGGCGGGTAAACATGTATACGTGGAGAAACCGGCGTCGCATAACATCCGGGAAGGCCGGAAGATGGTCGAGGCAGTCGGGAAATACAAGGTGTTGGCCCAGGTAGGCCTCAACAACCGCTCATCGGTCAACGTCAGGGAAGCGATCAAATTTTTGCATGACGGTGGTATCGGTGAAGTTTATATGGCCAGGGCGCTTTGTTATAAAGCCCGCGACTCGTATGGTGTCGCCACGGAAGGTGAACCCCCTGCCGGGTTCCACTATGACCGCTGGCTGGGCCCCGCGCCCTGGCGCCCTTACAGTGAAAAGCGAAGCCACTACTGCTGGCACTGGTACTGGGATACCGGGAACGGGGATACCGGGAACACAGGCCCCCATCAACTGGATATCGCCCGCTGGGGCCTCAATAAGAATGAACACCCGGTCACAGTTTACTCTGACGGTGGTTAGTATGGGTTTAAAAAAGAGGATAGTCAGCCGAAAACCCCAGGCAGGATGGTGTACGGGGATGTGGAGGTATACGGGAATGACAGAACGACACAGGAGACGCCGAACACCCAGGCCTGTGTCTATAAATATGCCGACGGGACCATGGTGGAATTTGAAGAACGCGGACGCTTTACCAACCATGAGGGATACAAAGGCACTGAGGTCGGGAACCTGTTTTATGGTTCCGAAGGTTATCTGGAAATTTTCAACGATACCTGGAGGGCTTTCCGCCATCGTGAAAAGGAACCGTTTGCGACCAATAAGGACGGCGAAACCGAGGACCTTGCCAATAACCACTGGGCCAATTTTATTGATGCCATCCGCTCCGGTAATGCAGCGCTGCTTCACGGGCCTATTCACGACGGTTTCATGTCTACGTGCCTCCCGCTGCTCGGTAATATCTCATACCGGGTAGGGCGGAAGCTGACTTTTGACGGGGCAACAGAGAAGTTTATGAACGATCCAGAGGCCGATGAACTCCTGACGCGGAAGTACCGGGAACCTTATGTCGTTCCAGACCACGTTTAAAAGCAAGTCGGGATGAAGAAAATCATCCCCAACCTGTCCATTCAGGCCGCACATTTCGGGAACCCCTGGTACGAGGAAGCAGCCGAAGCGGCCCGACGGAATGAAAACCTTTTTTACAGAGAACCTTGCTTTCGCCCGAATGAAACTTAATTTTAAATTGATAAATTGAATGAAACGTTACACGACTTTGCAAAGTGTTGTTTTGATCGCCCTGCGGTTTTTGACCGGATGGCATCTTCTTTATGAGGGATTTGCCAAGCTGATCAATCCGCAATGGTCATCGATGGGTTTTTTAAAGGAATCGCAGTGGGTACTGTCCGGTTTTGCGGATTGGATCATATCGAATCCCGGGGTGTTGAACGCGGTTGATTTTCTGAATACGTGGGGGTTGATCGCCATTGGACTGGGACTGATCCTGGGTTTTTGTTTCAGGGCCGCGGCCATCGCGGGGGCCTTGTTGCTGCTGGTCTACTATCTGAATTGTCCCCCGTTGACCGGGATTGAATACAGTCTTCCCACCGACGGCAATAACCTGATCGTGGATAAGACCCTGATCGAGGCGGTGGCGCTTTTGGTTTTGGCATTGTTCCCCACCAGTACGATATTCGGGATCGATTCCCTGGTGTGCAAACGAAAAAATAAAAAAGGAGAGACAGCAGAATGAAAGAGATGGAGGAAAATCAGGGATTAGCGGGTGGCAGCAAGGTTGAAATGCCCCGCAGGACACTGTTGAAGGCGCTTGCCGGGATCCCGGTGCTGGGCCTGTTCGGAGCAGGGGTGCTGCAAAAGAGTAATTATGAGAGGGGAAAAAGGAAAGCCCTTATAAAAGAGTTGGGATTGGATTCGGTTGAATTCCCGTCTTTGGATTACGGTCAGTCAAAAGGCAAAGGCGATTTGATCCGGGTGGGTTTTATCGGCTTCGGCACCAGGGCCAGGCAGT
>CAZANK010000633.1:0-2333 GCA_964486235.1 uncultured Prolixibacteraceae bacterium
AACCATGGGACCGCTCTGGATGAAGCCTTGTGTTACGGATGGATCGACGGCCAGTCCAAAAGTTATGATAACGAATCTTACCTTCAGAAGTTCACCCCCCGCCGGCCCCGCAGCACCTGGTCGAAAATAAATATAGAACATATCGAACGTTTGGAAAAAGAAGGAAAAATGCGGCCGGCAGGGAGAAAAGCGGTGGAAGCGGCAAAAGCCGACGGCCGGTGGGAAAGAGCTTATGATTCACCGAGAAATATGGAACTTCCCGAAGATTTCATCGCCGAACTGTCCAAGAATGAAAAAGCGTTGGCATTCTTCGAGACCCTGAATAAAACAAACAGGTATGCCGTAGCCTGGCGGCTTCACACGGCCAAAAAGCCTGAAACGCGGGAAAGGCGCAAGCAGGTGATGCTTGAAATGATGGCGCGGGGAGAAAAGTTCCATTGAAACTAAAATTATTCCGTGGCGCATCCAATTGAAGGCAGATTAACTGAAACGTAATCGGTTGATCGCCGAACTCATTTTCTATCATCCCTCCCACCTTGTGTAGAAAGGCAGGAGGTTTTTTTGCTTACATAAGACGTCCTGCTCAGTTCGGTACTAATGTTTATATTGCAGTTGCCGGTATAATAGATACGAATAGAGTGTCGGTATAAATTTCAGTCCAAAAACGTATCCTACGAGAATGACAGGCATGTACCAGACCGGATGAACATCAAAAAGGATTCCATATAATACGCCAATCAATCCACCGACAAAGAAAACCTTTCCAGCCATGCGATGTGTTTTTCTCCAGATGAGCTCATTGCTCTGCGTCCACGAATTTTTAATACCCACGAAAAAGTTTTTTCTTATCGTTGGGTAAAGATTTCCGATGGCCATCATATAAGAGAATGCCAAAATGAACCCGATTCTTGCCCAATTAAACGGCACTCCAATTTTCTCTGAAATAAAAGTCATACACAGAAGTGATGAAAACGCAAGTATTAATGTTCTCATTCTATGAAAACTTTTAAGATTCTCATGAAATGCCGTTTTGGGAACGATCGAAGGTTTCACAAGTAATGCAAGGTACGAAAGCAGAGAGACCCCCATCACGAATAAAACAGCCTGATAAATCCGTTGTTCCTTGTCCATTTGAAAAGGGGCAAACGGAGGCAACCTGTCGTAAACAAAAAAGATATACATGAAGGGTAATAAAATAAAGAGCCAGTTAATTGCTTCTCTTTTGATGAATGCGGTGTTTTTCATAATCTTATTTTTTATGTTTAATATTCATTAACCATTGAATGATCTCGTCAACTACAGTCCGGTTTAAGGTATAATTGACAAATTGTCCTTTTTTATCGCTTACCACTAAATCTGCTTGTTTTAAGGCATCCAGATGATGGGAGATACTGGGCTTGGTTATATTGAAGTGATCTGCGATCTCTCCGGCGTTCATGTCCCTTTCCTTCAGTAATTCGAGGATTTCACGTCTTATCGGGTCATTCAATGCTTTAAAAATTCGGTTCATGCTCTTTTATTAGATATTTCGACAAATATCTAAATATCTAATCAATTCTCCAAATTATTGATGAGTTTTTTTTTAGGGTAATGAAATTCTCACATATCGAAGGTCATTCGGTATATCTTTTGCGTCGATTACCCATGCCATTTGTGGCACGACCAATGAAATGGGAAAAGGTTTCGCCGCAAGTTATCCGGGAATAATGCACTTTATCAGGATATGATAATTAAAGATTCGGCAAATCAAACTATATTCAGGTCTCCTTTTGACTAAAACGGGGTATCGCATCTACTATGTTGTTAGAACAATTGTAGATGCTTACGTTAACGAACTTTCTATCAAATTCATACTTTCGGTTTTCACATATCCTCCAACGACAAACAAACAATTTCGATCCGGTATTTTGGCAGCAGCTTGTGCTTAAGATGTTCCACTTTTGCAGCCAACAGTGCAGGTTTAAAATATTTCTTCTGTCGCTTCACTTCTGCAACAACAGCCTGATTTTTCTCCAGTTTTAAGGCAACCAGATCGATTTCATTTTGCCTGCCTTTAGGCTCCCACCAGGAGCCGATAGCCCGGTATTGAAAGCTCTCTGCAAATTTTTGCTTGAAATAAAGTTCCAGCATCTTTCCTGAATAGGTGTGGTAGTCGGCTTTAACGATCGACTGCAGGCCTGTGAAATTCTTGATCTCTGTCAACGAACGGTGACGATCGAAATAATTGAACCAAAACCGGATGAAATGATCCTGAATTTCATATCGGACAGCCTGACTTCCTTCTTTGGCCAGGATCGGTCGCTGACGGGTGATGATATTGTAATCTTCGATAA
>CAZANK010000634.1:0-2332 GCA_964486235.1 uncultured Prolixibacteraceae bacterium
ATTTGCCCTTCCCCGCGTGGTTTTGTCTTCATCTTTGGTCGCCATGAAAGTCGGGCACATTGTTTCTCCAATCGCGGCGCTTTTCCGGCAATCACCTGACCCGTTGCATTTTTCAATGGCTCTCAGGTAACCTCCCTGCCCCGAAAAGTCGAACGTCGTCTCAAATTCCCTCTGCCGGCCCGTCAGGTAACGAAGACTCTCGGTGACCGGCGGCGTATCAACAATCTTTCCCGGGTTAAGGATGTTGCCGGGGTCCCAGACCTGTTTCAATTTTCTGAGGAGTTGGTAGTTCTGTTCACCCAGCATAAAGGGAATGAATTCACCGCGCAGGCGCCCGTCGCCATGTTCCCCGCTCAGCGATCCCCGGTATTTTTTCACCAGAACCGCGACTTCCCGGCCCAGCGTATGGTATAGTTCCACATCTGCTTCATCTTTTAGATTGAGCAACGGACGAAGGTGGATTTCTCCCGTGGCAATGTGCGCATATTTTACGCAACTGAGGCCATATTTTGCCAGCAGCGCATCGAAATCCTTCATATATTCGGCCAGGTATTCCGGGGCCACGGCGGTGTCTTCAATGACCGTGACGCTCCGCTTGTCCCCGGGAATGTTGGAAAGCAAACCCAGTCCTGCGGTACGGAGCGCCCATACCTTTTTGATGTCTTCGGCGCCCCGGACCAGCGGGAAATGATAGCCGATTCCACAAGCCCTGAATTCTCTTTCCATGGCCGCAGTGGTTTCGAGAAGCTCTTCTTCGGTTTCCCTGGCAAATTCGATCATGAGCATGGCCTGGGGATCACCCTGAACGAAAAAGCGGTTCTTTCGCTGATCAATATTTTTTTTGGTACAATTCATGATGATGTCGTCCATCAACTCGATGGCGTCAGGATGATATTTCAAGGCGATCAGGTTCCCCTGGTATACTTCCTCCAGACTTGAAAAGTGGGCGCAAACCAATCCCCTGTGAGCAGGAGGCAAGGGGATCAGATTGAGTTTTAACGCCGTCGAAAAAGCCAACGTCCCTTCACTTCCCGCCAGAAGTTTACACACATTCAATTTTGACCCGTTCCCTGTGAAGGGGTCTGTTTCGAGCAGCGCATCGAGCGCGTACCCGTTATTTCGCCGCCTCACCTTCGGGTCGGGATATTCCCTTCGGATCGAATCCTGATTGGCCGGGTCAGAGAGAATCTCACGAAAAAACCGGTATATTTTTGTTTCCAGCCGATCCGGATCGCCCTCGCATTTGGCAAAAAACTCTTCCGTGGTCAACGCTTTGAATAAAATTTCCGAACCATCTGCCATGATGCACGACGATTCAAGCAAATGATCGCGCGCGCTGCCGTAAACCAGGGAATGTAACCCGCACGAATTGTTGCCGGCCATGCCCCCGATGCAGCAGCGGTTGGCCGTCGAGGTTTCCGGCCCGAACTGTAACCCGTGGGGTGACAGGAACTGGTTAAGCTCAGCCAGGTTAACCCCTGGTTCAACCAGCACCCACCGTTCTTCCGGGTTGAAATCCAGGATTTTGTTCATATACTTTGAAATATCGACCACAATCCCTGTCCCCACCACTTGACCGGCAAGAGAAGTCCCCGCCGCCCTCGGAATTACCGAAGTGGTGTTTTCCCGGGCAAATTCGATGACCGCGCGGATATCTTTTTCACTTTTGGGTTTACAAACAGCCTGGGGGATTTCCCGGTAGGAGGAGGCGTCGGTCGCGTAAAGCACCCGCTGTACCTGGTCGGTATAAATGTCGCCTTCAAGTAACCGTTTCAACGGTTGAAAAGGATCAGTTTTTTTCATCGTTTAATTTCAACAGAGTCGGGAACAAAAATATCAATTTAATTTGATAGTGCCAGCAGCGAAAGGAACGCGCCCTACTTAAAAAATTCCGATAAAATTAACAATGGGGTACAATCGATTGCACGTTCGCATATTTATGTTTCCCGGTTTGAAGATTTGACAGGGGATTTTAAGATCGGGCGGATATAAATATTTAACAGAAGCAGGGAGATACCAGGATAATTTCGTTATTTTTGTCCATAGAATAATTTACTCAAAGGTTGGAATTTCCGGATAAGGGAATGACGAAATGATGACAGCAACGTCATCCGGTTACAGGTATAGCTATTTAAGTCAAAAGATAAGATGAAGTTACTTGAACGTGTGATTAAAAACGCACAAAGTTATCAGAAACGTATTGTATTGCCGGAGGGGACCGAACCGCGGATATTAAGGGCTGCAGAGATCATCCTGAAAGAGAAAATCGCGCGACTTATCCTGTTGGGAAATCCGGTCGATGTGATGAAAGCGGCGGAGGAATATGGTGTGA
>CAZANK010000635.1:0-2328 GCA_964486235.1 uncultured Prolixibacteraceae bacterium
CTCATCGACCAGTGCGTGGCGCAGGGCGTGCCCTTTGCCCGCGAATACGGCGGTTTGCTCGACAACCGCTCTTTTGTAGGAGCGCAGGTCAGCCGCACCTTTTATGCCCGCGGACAAACCGGTCAGCAGTTGTTGCTGGGCGCCTACCAGGCATTAATGCGGCAGGTGAACGCCGGCACCGTCGAGTTGCACACCCGCACCGAGCTGGTCGAAATTGTGATTGTAGACGGTAAAGCCCGTGGGATCATTGCCCGTGATCTGGTCACCGGCGAACTAAAACGTCATTTTGGCCATGCCGTGGTACTTGCTACCGGCGGTTATGGCAATACCTTTTTCCTTTCTACCAACGCCATGGGGTCGAACGGGTCGGCAGCCGTGAAAGCGTATCATAAAGGCGCCTGGTTTTCCAATCCGTGCTACGCGCAAATCCATCCGACATGTATCCCGGTGCACGGCGAATTCCAGAGCAAGCTGACCCTGATGTCCGAATCGTTGCGGAACGACGGACGGATATGGGTGCCCAGAAAGCCGGAAGACGCCCAGGCTGTTCGCGAAGGGAAGCTGAAGCCCACCGACATCAAGGAGGAAGACCGTGATTACTACCTGGAACGCCGTTACCCGGCTTTCGGGAATCTGGTACCCCGCGACGTCGCCTCGCGCGCGGCCAAAGAGCGCTGCGATGCCGGATTTGGAGTGAATTCAACGGGGTTGGCTGTTTTCCTCGATTTCAGCGAAGCCATTGAACGTCTGGGGAAGAAGGTGATCGAAGAACGGTACGGGAATCTCTTCCAGATGTATGAAAAGATCGTGGACGAGAACCCCTACGAGACGCCGATGATGATCTTCCCGGCCATTCACTATACCATGGGCGGGCTTTGGGTGGACTATGAGCTGCAAACCAATATTCCCGGGTTATTTTGCTGCGGAGAGGCAAACTTCTCCGATCACGGGGCAAACCGGCTGGGCGCCTCTGCCCTGATGCAGGGATTGGCCGACGGCTATTTCGTGCTCCCGTACACGATCCAGAATTACCTGGCCGATGATATCCGGACTCCCCGGATGACCACCAACGAACCCGAGTTTGTCGAAGCCGAGAAGGCGGTGAAGGCGCGGTTTGAAAAGCTGATGCGCATCAACGGGAAGCGTTCGGTCGACAGCATCCACAAGGAACTGGGACTGATCATGTGGGATTTTGTGGGCATGGCCCGTAACCGGGACGGCTTACTGGGCGCCATTGAAAAGCTGAAGGCCGTGAAGAAGGAATTCTGGACCAACCTCCGCATTCCCGGCAGCCTGGAGGGCATGAACATCGAGCTGGAGAAGGCCGGCCGGTTGGCCGACTTCATTGAAATCGGCACCCTGATGGCACACGATGCGCTCGACCGCGAAGAGTCGTGCGGCGGACACTTCCGGGAAGAATACCAGACCGGTGAAGGAGAAGCCCTGCGGCGCGACGATCAGTTCGGGTACGTGTCATGCTGGAAGTACGGGGGCGAGGATGCTGAACCGGCGTTGCTCCGGGAAGGGCTGGTGTATGAAAGTGTGAAAATGGTCCAGCGCAATTACAAGTAATGGCTTAAAAGGAGATTAATCATGGAGAAAACAATCAATCTCACGCTGAAGATTTGGCGTCAAAATAGTTCCCGCGAAAAGGGACGCTTTGAAACTTTCAAAGTCAACAATATCTCGACCGACAGCTCATTCCTCGAGATGATGGACATCCTGAACGAGCAGCTCATCAGCGAGGGGAAGGAACCGGTCGCGTTCGACCACGATTGCCGCGAAGGGATTTGCGGGATGTGTTCTTTATATATCAACGGGCGTCCGCACGGGCCCGACGATGATGTGACCACCTGTCAGCTTCACATGCGTAAATTTAAGGATGGTGAAACAGTGACCATTGAACCGTGGCGTGCTGCGGCTTTCCCCGTCATCAAAGACCTGATCGTCGACCGTTCGGCGTTCGACAAGATCATTGCCGCCGGGGGTTACGTGTCGGTGAGTACCGGAGGGGTGCCCGACGGCAATGCCATCCCGGTACCCAAGGAAGACGCCGATGAGGCGATGGATGCGGCTTCGTGCATCGGCTGCGGCGCCTGCGTTGCCGCCTGCAAAAACGCGTCGGCCATGTTGTTCGTGGCGGCCAAGGTGAGCCAACTGGCGTTGCTCCCCCAGGGAAAGGTGGAGGCCAGCCGCCGCGCGAGGAATATGGTGGCCAAGATGAACGAACTGGGATTCGGCGGTTGCACCAACACCCGCGCTTGCGAGGTGGAATGTCCGAAAAACATCTCCATCACCCACATCGCGCGCCTCAACCGCGAGTTCCTC
>CAZANK010000636.1:0-2327 GCA_964486235.1 uncultured Prolixibacteraceae bacterium
ACGGTCGAACCTGTCTCGGGAAAACCAGTGACCTTGTTTTCCAGTGCAACCCAACCCGTCACGCTCATCCGTTGTCCTGAATACGTTCGGGCATCCCTGAGCGTACCGGCTTCTCTTAAGTTGTTAGGGTATCCTGAACCACAAACAAACCGCGAAGGAGACAATCTCTGGTGGAAGCAAAAAACTGCCGGAGAACTGGAATATGGAGCCTATCTGGCTGTAAAGAAAGTAAAAGAGAAGTATTTGATTGCGATCTCTTTCACTTCCAATGAAGATGATCGTGATTTTATGGCGCTGGCAAAAAGACAAGCCGGCGAAGCCTTGGAGAAAGGATTCGGTGACATGCTTGCAGAACATGAAAGGTGGTGGAGCAATTTTTGGTCTGTCTCGGATATAGACTTACCTGACGTTGAGTACCAGCGTTATTATTATCTTACGCAATACTTTTACGGTTCTGCTTCGCGTAAAGGGTATCCTCCAATGCCGTTGCAGGGATTATGGACGGCAGATGAGGGGGGGCTACCGCCATGGAAAGGTGAATTTGCCAATGATCTGAATGTTCAGATGACATACTGGGCTTGTTATGCAAGCGGACGGTTTGGGTGCGGTGAAAGCCTGACCGATTTCCTGTTTAACCTTGCGCCGGTTCACCGAAGTTTCGCGAAAGACTTTTACGGCGTCGAAGGGCTGTTGATTCCGGGCGCTATGGGACTGAAAGGTCAGCCTCTTGGAGGATGGGCGCCGTATTCGCTTTCACCGGCCATGAGCATCTGGCTGTTGCAAAACAGTTACTTGCAATGGCGTTATACAATGGATAAAAAATTCCTGGCAGAAAAATGTTATCCCTATTGTAAGGAAATATCGGTTGCCATAGAAGCTTTATTAAAGGAAGATGAACATGGCCGGTTGAAGTTGCCGTTATCCAGCTCCCCTGAGATTCACGATGATTCACCTCAGGCGTGGCTTACGCCAAATTCCAATAATGATCAGGCATTACTGATCTGGATGGCTGAAGTGATGCTGGAAATGACCAAAACAATGAAAATGAAGAAGGAGATCAGGCATTGGGAGACGTTCCGTTCAAAGCTGGATGGGCTTGCCGTTGATGAAAACCAGGTCTTGCGCTTGTCTCCGAAAGAATCACTGGATGAATCGCACCGTCACCATGCCCATCTTTTGGCGGTTTATCCCCTTGGCATGCTTCATGTTGAAAACAGCCCGCGTGATAAAGAAGTGATCATGACCTCCCTGGATCATCTGAAAAAATTAGGTACAAAGCTTTGGGTTGGATTCAGTTTCCCGTGGGCCTCATGTCTTGAAGCAAGAGCCGGGCGGGCAAACGAAGCCTTTAATTATCTTGATGTTTTTATAAATGCATTCACTTCCCGGAACGGCTTCAACCTTAACGGCGATCAGTCCGGTAAAGGTTACTCATCCTATACGTATCGGCCTTTTACCTTGGAAGCCAACTTTGGGGCGGGCCAGGCTATCCATGAGATGTTACTCCAGAGTTGGGGCAGTAAAATCAGGATTTTCCCGGCAGTCCCGTTAGAATGGCAGGATGTCCGTTTCAGAGACCTGAGGGCTGAGGGGGGGTTTATGGTGACCTCCGAACGTGAGGCCGGCAAGACCGTTTCTGTCCGGATCAAGGCCTCGGTTGACAGCAAACTGATACTTAAAGATCCTTTCGATGGTATTCCTGTAAAATGGAACCATAAAGTCAAGAAAGTTGGTGAATATTATGAGTGCAGGCTAAAGGCGGGGGAAGAATTAACAAATCGATGAATAGTGCTAAATTCTAATTTTTTAAACAATGAAAAAGTATCTGTCAATCGTTCAGATCAGCATGATAAGTTCAGTCAGCTTGTATTTTATTTTCGGATGTTCATCCGGGTTAAGACAGGCTAAGGATGTTGAAGATGAATATTCGATCGCAGCCTATGTCTGGCCGTCATGTCATGATGAACCAATGAGCCGTGAAAAATTATGGGGACAAGGAATTGGCGAATGGGAAATTATCCAAAAAGGAGATCCCCGTTTCGAAGGGCATTATCAACCCAAATTACCATTATGGGGTTATAAAATGGATGATGACCCGCTTGCCTGGGAACAGAAAATAGATGTAGCGATGTTTCACGGGGTTAATACTTTTATTTTTGATTGGTACTGGTATGATGGCAAACCATTCCTGGAAGAAGCAGTCGACAGTGGTTTTCTCGGGGCCTCAAATAATGATAAAGTAAATTTTTACATGATGTGGGCCAACCATGACGCCAATGGATATCAATGGAACCATTACCGCTATAAAACAGATACGATCCTTTGGC
>CAZANK010000637.1:0-2319 GCA_964486235.1 uncultured Prolixibacteraceae bacterium
CCCACGATAAATCAACAGTTGTTGCAGGAAGCGGGTTTTCTGATTCTGAATATACCGGTTTCCAGCATCTCGCCCAACGCGAATACTGGTTTGTTCCGGCAGTACCGATATCCATTTGTCGGGCGCCGGCAAAGAAAAGTTTCCCTCCCTGAACCCCTTGGATTAAAATATTCAAATCAAAACCTTTAAAATTAAACCGGTTGTTTAGACCCCAAATAAAATCCGGCTCATTATTTCCAATTATCGTCTGGTCGTTCGCGTCAATCTTGCCATCTTTATGCAAATCAACAATTTTTATATTCCCCTTTTCCTGACCTGAGGCAACAGGGACCAAGGCATTTCCTTCCGAATCAAAATCAGCATCAAGTAAAACCCCGTCGGTTTTATACATGTAGTAACTGCCGATTGCTTCTCCGACTTTTGTAATAAAAGCATTGGATTTCCACAGGCTTTTAATCATTGGACTGTCGTCTTCACCCAATTTTTTTACTTCATTCGAATTTTTTGATAAATTGAAAGTGGTACTCCAATTGAACTTGCCTTTGATCTGATGCGAAGTAATTTCTACTTCCCATCCTTTATTCTGCACTTTCCCTATATTCTGAAGCATGGACGAATAACCGGATATGTAAGGAACAGGAACTTCCAGAAGCATATCTTTTGTATCGTTGATGTAATAATCCAGGTTTGCCTGAATCCTGCTGTTAAAGGCGCCCAGGTCAATCCCGAGCGATTTCGACACCTGCGTTTCCCATCCCAGATCAGGGTTTCCGGACGAGGAAGGGGATAAACCGCTTACAATCGTTCCTCCCAAATTGTAGTTCGAGGTTCCAAGCGATGCAATACTTGCGTAATCCCCGATACTATTGTTCCCCGACTTCCCTATAGAAACCCTTAGCTTTAACAGGTCTAACCAGTCAGATGACTGCAGAAAAGACTCCCGGTCTATCTTCCATCCGGCTGAAGCGGAAGGAAACCATCCCCACTTGGTATCGGCGCCAAAACGGGAAGACCCGTCACGACGAACATTTACAGTCAGCAAATATTTGTCTTTCGCATTAAAACTCAATCGTCCAAAGAAAGATGCTAAGGAATTACCGGACTCCGAAGTATTTAGTTTGGTAGGATTAGATGTCACATTTAAAGTATAGACCAAATCATTGGGGTAACCATTCGCTTTTGCGTAAATATAGTAATATTTCGAACCTTCAATACTCTGTCCTAATAACACATTCAGACTAAATGCATCGCTAAGGCTGGGAGAATAGTTGAGCGTATTCTGAAGGGACCAGTTATACCGGTTTTCCGCAAAGGAACTTCCGGTGGTTGCTTCGCCATTATTGACATTTGCCGGTTTAAAATACGTATTCCGGGCTTCCCTGTAATTGTACCCATATTGTGATTTAACGGATAAGGCATCATTTATAGAAAGCTCACCCCAAACATTCGTAAGCACCTTGTTGTTTTGTGTTTTGTTAATCACTTCTTTCAGGTTTTGCAAAGGATTTGGACCCGAGTATACCCCTTCTGTATATCCCCATTCTTCGGTATTGGAGTTGAGGGCTGCAACCGGTGCAAACATAATAGCGCGATGGACAGCGCTTTCTTTTCCTTCCGAATCCGGATTATTGTCAACAGCAAATGAAGGCGCTATATTCATTCCCAGTTTTAAACGGGTACCGACATTCAACGTTGTATTCATCCTGAAATTTACTCTTTGGTAATTGGTCTCTTTCATGACTCCGTCTTGCCTCATCACAGCTCCTGAAATCAAAAATGTTCCAAGCTCGCCTCCTCCGGAGGCAGACAACTAATAGCTTTGTATCGGGGCAGTCCGGAATATAGCCTTTTGCCAATCCGTATCCGGAAGGCTTCCCGGCTGAAGCCAACTGGTTGGGTATTGATAGCTGCTTGGCCGCGAGGTTATCGGGGCATCAAGGTCTCCTCCAATCCGCCGATAAGATTCATTTTTACTCCAGATATTATAGGCAAGAAATTCGTCCCGGTTCATTACATCAACCGTTTTGTCTACTTTTTGAACGCCATAGTACATATCAAAATCAAAGGTTGGTTTCCCTTTCTTCCCTTGTTTCGTTGTAAGCAGGATTACGCCATTTGCACCACGCGATCCGTAAATCGCAGAAGAAGATGCATCTTTTAACACTTCGATCGAGGAAATATCATTGGGATTCAAATCGGTGATATCATCTACCGGAACGCCGTCGATGATATATAGAGGGGCATTCACTGTGCTGATCGAATTATAACCCCGGATAACGATATTTAATTCTGCCCCCGGCTTCCCTGATGTTTGCTGAG
>CAZANK010000638.1:0-2314 GCA_964486235.1 uncultured Prolixibacteraceae bacterium
ACCGGAAGCGATAACAGCCCTGGTACAAAGGGCGACAGACTATTTCGGACGGATAGACGGGCTGGTCAATGCGGCCGGCATTACCACGAGAGGCACCATCGAAGACTCGTCCGTGGAACTATGGGATGAGCATATCGCAATCAACGCGCGGGCGCCCTTTCTGACCATGCAGGCCGTGATCCGCTTTTGGCAAAAGGAAAAAATCGCCGGGTCCGTTGTCAACATTGTCACCATGAGCGCGCATGGCGGACAGCCATTCATTACGCCATACTGCGCCTCCAAAGGTGCTTTACTGACGCTGACCAAAAATGTGGCACATTCGCAACGTTTCAACCGGATACGGGTAAATGCCATTCTTCCGGGATGGATGGATACCACCGGCGAATCCTCTATTCAAAAAAGGTTCCACCATGCTCCCGACAACTGGCTGGAACTGGCCGAAGCCCGGCAACCAATGGGTAAACTGATTAAACCGTCCGAACTCGCCGGCCTGGCCGTTTACCTTTTAAGCGACAGCAGCGGGGTGATCACCGGCTCGGCGATCGACTACGATCAGAATGTGATGGGCGGTTATGATTAATCAAAAAGATGTTTAAATTTGTTCCCGGTTTTGCAGGCGAGATCCCTGCAAATCGGGAACCTATTTAACGTGAAGCCGGGATGAAGCGTATTTTGATCTTTTTAATCTTTTTTTTTGTCGTTTCAGTCAGTTGCCTGCAGGCACAGGATGATGATTTTGGAGTCTGGCTGGATGCCGAAGCTGCCCTGAAACAGGGACCATTCAAGATCGCTTTATTAAGCGAGTATTATACAAAAAACAACAACCAGTCGGTCGACAGGTTCAGCGTTGGCGTGGACGGACAGAGAAAGCTGGACCGGGTTTTCAGTATTGGGGCGGGCTATTTGCTGATGAATAAAAACGCACAAGACGGCTATGAAATCAGACACCGCGTTTATACCAATGCCTTTGCCAACTGGCGATTTTCAAATCTTAAATTTTCGGTGCGGGAACGGCTCCAATTAACCCGCTATCCGGGAAGTGACCTGGAATCTTCAAACGCGCGGATCTACTGGCGCAACAGGGCTAAAGTCAGCTATTTGATCCCCTCCTGCAAAATCATTCCCACCATCGGCGTCGAGACTTTCCTGTTGATGAACCGGTCGCCGGAGGAAAAAAGGCTCGATGAGGTCCGCTACAGTCTGGCGACCGCTTACCCGGTCACCGGGAAAAGCCAAATTGAACTGTACGGACTGCTGGCCGACATGCCCCGGCTAAATCAGTACATCCTCGGGATAGCCTATCTCATCGAGCTTTAACGGCCTTAACACATTTGGCCGGTCAAAGGATTTCGTCCAGCTTGACCGGCCTGTTCCCGTCAAGCGATTTCTTCGCCGCAAGCCCGATGGCCAGCGACATCAGTCCGTCGACTCCCCCGCAGGGCATATCTTTCCCTGCACGCAAGGCCTCTATAAACTCGCGTATCTCCTGGTTATAGGAAACATCATACCGCTCAAGGAAGAAATATAGGGGAAGGTCGCCCGAGACTCCCTTTTCCGTGTATAACTCGTGCGTGTTGGGGAAATTATTATCGACGCGGGCCATTCCCTTGTTGCCAAACACCTCGAGCCGCTGATCATAGCCGTAAACGGCCTTCCGGCTGTTGTCGATCACCGCCATCGTGTCGTCTTCAAAAACGATGGTGATCAACGCCGTATCGATGTCGCCTGCTTCGCCAATGGCCTTGTCGACCAAAACAGCTCCTTTTGCAAAAACCTCCTTCACCTTTTTCCCGGAAATATAGCGGGCCATATCAAAATCATGAATAGTCATATCCAGGAACAGGCCGCCCGAAACCTGGATATACGAAACCGGCGGCGGCCCGGGATCACGGCTGGTGATCTTGACAATCTGCGGGTCACCAATCGCGCCCGCAGCCACCAACTCCCTGATCCGCTTAAACTCCGGGTCAAAACGCCGGTTGAACCCCAGCATCAGCTTAACCCCTGCTTCCTCAACAACCTTCAAAACTTCAACCAAACGGGTCAGCGACAGATCAAGCGGCTTTTCACAAAAGATATCCATCCCCGCCCTGGCCGCTTTTTCCACGTAGTCGGCATGGGTGTTGGTCGGCGAGCACACCGCGACTGCATTCAGTCCTTCAATCGCCAGAAGTTCATCAAACGTCCTGACGAAATTGGGGACATTGAACTCTTTGGCAATTTCCCGCGAGCCTTCGAGCACGTCCATAACCCCTAACACATTTACATCCTGGAAGTTACGCGAGAGATTTTTTAGATGGATCTTTCCAATCCT
>CAZANK010000639.1:0-2312 GCA_964486235.1 uncultured Prolixibacteraceae bacterium
TGGGTAACCAGCCGGTGTGCATCCATAAAACAATGTTAAAAGATGGCTTCGTCGATGACTGCGTACTTGATGATTGATGCCGGCGGGACGTTTCTGAAATCGGCCGTACTCGGCCCTTCCGGGAATGTTTTCCAGGGCTCGGCCCTTTCGTCGCCGTCTTTTTCCGACGGACCCAAAGAGCAGGTTCTTGGGGCATTTTGTGAAATTATTGGAAAGGGGCTGAAGTATATAAAGGAGACCGGGATGGTGTTGAGAGGCGTCGGGATTGCATTTCCCGGCCCTTTCAACATTTATCAGGCAACCCCGCTGATGCAGCATAAATTCAAATCGATTTACGGGCTTGACCTGCGGGAGTATTTTTATGAAATGGCCGGTATCCCGCGGCATATCCCCATCCGCTTTATGCACGATGCCAATGCCGTGCTGCTCGGTGAGGTCTGGAAAGGCAACGCCCGGGGATACGCCAATGCGGCCGCGGTGACCCTGGGTACCGGACTGGGATTCGCCATTTCTGAAAATGGTAAAGTGCTGTGCAATGAAATCGGCGGACCTTTTCTGTCGATTTTTAAAATTCCATACCGGGACGGCATTTTGGAGGACTATACGGCTAAGCGCGGCTTTGTCAGGCTGTACAAGGAACTGAGCGGAAGAGAAGATGCGGGCGAAGTGGCCGTTTCGGACATCGGGAAATGGGCTGGGCAGGGCGATGAAGCTGCGCGGGAAACATTCCGGGAAGTAGGGGGGATTCTGGCAGCGGCGCTGCATGAGATCTTGACGGAGCGGAGAACTGGGTGCCTGCTGTTCTGTGGCCAGATTTCACGTTCATTCCATTTGTTGGAGCCGTCTTTAAAGGAAGGTTTGAAGGACGCAGCCTGCCTGCAAAAGGTCTCCGTCGTAAAAAGCATCGATCATGCCGCGTTGCTGGGAGCGCTCCGCAATTTGTTATTAAACTTGTTTTAGATCATTTCTGTTTGAAATCTTTTTTTTCTAAATGAAAATCTTCATCTTTGTATACCAGTCTTGTCACCAGCGAGAAATTCAGGGATTTTTTAAAACGGGATAGTGTTTTTGACCATGAGGGAAAGTCAAATCATAGGATCAGACGAAGCATTATGGACTGACTTTATATCCGGGGATCGTGAAGCTTTCAGAGCGATATACGAAAAATATTTCCCCGAATTGTTTAAATATGGTTCTTACTTTTCTGACGATGAAGATTTGGTGAAGGATTGTATTCAGGATCTTTTTGTCAATTTGCATCACTACCGTTCAAAACTGTCGCTGACAACTAAAATAAGACCTTACCTGATCGCTTCTTTTAAACAGAATATCTTCAATAAACTCCGCTCCATCGCGGAAGGAAGGAAAAAATTGATCAGTATTGACACTTTAGCCTTCGATTATTCTTTTGTTGCCGATGCAAATGAAGGCAGCGATGATGACAGGTTTTCTTTATTGGAGAAAGCGATGACCGATTTGACGCCGAGGCAGCGGGAGGCCGTTTATTTAAAGTATGTGACAGGTCTCAGCTATGAGGAATTATCTGCGGCCATGAACCTGAGTTATCAGGCATCGCGAAATTTGATCCATCACGCCATGGAGCGTCTTCGTACTGCAATCACGAAAAGAGTTCTTTCCCTTTGGGCAATGATTTGCAAAATTTAGTCGGCCATAAAAACCCACGTTCTATGAACGTGGTCAGAGACGTTCCACGGGTTTGCCTGTAAAACGACTCATGTTTATCTTTCGAAGGTTGTCCCCACAACCAAAGAAAGGAGAAAACAATGAGTCGTTTTAAAAAGATGTCACATGCCATTTGGCACTGTACGTACCATATAGTCTGGACGCCCAAATATAGGTACAGAATTTTGAAAGATAAACTGAAAGATGAAGTAGAACATTGCATTCGGATTTTTGCAGACCAAAAGCGATGTGTGATCAAGGAGTTGAATATTCAGGTTGACCACGTTCATTTATTAATAGAAGTACCGCCCAAGGAATCCATATCGGATATGGTAGGGATTTTGAAAGGGCGGACGGCGATTCGGGTGTTCAATCGGTTCAAAGAGCTGAAACACCGCCCCTATTGGGGCAATCATTTCTGGTCAAAAGGTTATTGCGTTGACACGGTGGGTTTGGACGAGGAAATGATAAGGCGCTATGTAAAGTATCAAGAAGAACGAGAAAAGAAAGAAGATCGAAAATAAGAAAAACGAGAGGGACAACAACCCGTTGCCTTCTTTGAGGGCAACGGCATTCTTACCCCTTACAGGGGTTAACTCAAAGCCCCTTCCTCTGGATGGGGATTTTTA
>CAZANK010000640.1:0-2310 GCA_964486235.1 uncultured Prolixibacteraceae bacterium
TTTTGATAGCCGTCGAGCTCGGCGACAAGGGCTTTTTGGACGTCCAGGGGCGGGAGGGGGATTTTTGTTTCTTGATATGCTTTTTTATCAAGGTTTCTTATTCCGCTAGTTCTATTTTGAAAATTTTCTGTATAACCTGTTTGATAAAGATGATTTAGTACATGGTATAAATATTTTGGGGAAACATTTTTATCAATTACCCTAATTCGTGAAGTAAAATTACTCCATGAATAGATTTTTGAATCATTAACATCAAAGAAAACAACTCTTCCAACTGGTTGTGTGGGGCCCCCTCCTGAATTTTCTAATATTATATCACCATAAGAAAGTTTTCTTGTTTCTAGTTGTTTGATTTCGACTGGGAGTTCCGCAATATCATCTAGTTTGAGCTCACCATTTTTGCCAAAATTTGTGTTCCTAATTATATTTACAATTTCATATGGAGGTTTTTTGCCTTTCCATAAACCATTCTTAAAATCACAAATTTCATTTAATTCAACCATCGGCCATTTCACCCGACTATAGTCAATCGCAGCACGGTAACGGTCACCGGTCAGATTGTATTCGCCGTTCTCCGCCAGTTTGCTTTTTTCCACCCACTGAGCGATGGGCGATGTCTGTTTTTCGCCTTTTTTCCATTTGCCAATGATCTCATAGGCCTTGGGCAGGTCATTCTTGTCAATGCGCCGCCGCTGAGCACCCAGGTCAAAGCCGTCGTTTTCCACTTTGACAAAGAGAACTTCTTTGTTCCGTTTGGCCAGTTCCTTGTCCAGTAACAACACGGAGGTTTTGACGCCCGCGTAGGGCTGAAAAATACCGGCGGGCATGGAGACCACCGCATAGAGATAATTATCTTCAACCAGCATTTTGCGCAGGGCTTTGTAGGCGGTTGCCGTTTGGAAAATGATCCCTTCGGGGACAACGATCCCCGCTTTACCGTTAACGGTCAAGTGTTCGGCAATGTAATCCACAAACAGCACTTCTGCACGATTGGCGGAGACGCTAAAACGTCTATGGGGGCGTATCCCGCCTTTGGGCGTCATGAACGGAGGGTTGGCAAGGATCACGTCGAAATCATCGTCCCAGCGGTCTTCATAAGTCAGCGTATCGTATTCCACGATCTTGGGTTCGGGGAAATTATGCAGGTACATGTTCACCAGGGAGAGACGCACCATATCCGGGGAAATGTCGTAGCCCTCGATATTCTTTGCCAGTTTCGTGCGGTCGGTTGGCGTCAGTTTGGCGCCATTGAATTTCCCGTCCTGCTGGATCTCGACGGTGAAGCTGTCGGTATTGCGGGTTTCGGCAAAACTGGGCGTGTAGGTTGCCGGATCGTAATTGGTGGAGTTCTCCCGCCAGATATGTTTGTACGATGAGATCAAAAACCCGGCCGTTCCACAGGCAGGATCCAGAATGCGGTCGGTTTTCTGCGGTCCCACACATTCCACAATAAAGTCGATGATATGACGTGGTGTCCGGAACTGGCCCGCATCGCCCTGGGACCCGAGAATGGATAAAAGATATTCGTATGCGTTCCCGAGATTTTCGCTGTTGTCGTAGCTGAATTCGTGGATTTCCTTCAGGAAAAGGTTCAGGGTCTCGGGATCGCGGTACGGCAGATAGGCATCTTTGAAAATGGAGCGAAACAATTCGGGAATTTGTTCGGATTTGCTGAAGGTCAGCAAGGCGCGGGTATATAATTCCCAGCGTTGCATGCCCGAGAGCTCACGGCTCATCAAACGCCCCCAGGCGAATTCTTTCAATTCGCCGGTTAAAAATTGCGCCTTCCCGCCCAGTTCCTCGTTATTGCGGTCCATGTCATCCATGAATTTATAGATCAGCGCATTGGTGATCTGCTCCACCTGAGCTTTGGGATCGGGGACTTTTCCGACCAGGATCTGCCGGGCGGTATTGATACGTTGTTTGATATCTTTATCAAGCATAATGCTTCCTTATCAACTGTAAGTGTTAAATGAAATGTAATCTTTGGCGTAGTCGGGCACGATATCGCGCCAGCCGTTGAGCGCCTTGAATTCTTCCATGCTGAAGGCGGCATAGAAATTCAACTGACTGAAATTCTTCTCGTCAATGATCTGCCTGAACTGGCTGTCTGCCACATAGGCTTTGAGATAGTTTTTGATATAGGGGATGTATTTGCTGTCCGGTTTGTGAATCGCGATGAACTTCTCGCATTCCTCCTCCAGCTTATCGTCCTTGCTCTTGAAATTCTTGATCAGGCCGAAAACGCGCTCCAGGAATTCCCGCCAGGTCAGGCGACGATCCAGGTTCTCGCTTTTCTGAAGTCTTTCA
>CAZANK010000641.1:0-2294 GCA_964486235.1 uncultured Prolixibacteraceae bacterium
GCCCTGGAAAAAGGCAACTCATCGAAATGGGTTGAAGACGCAGGCTGGGTGAAGATCCGGAATATCAGCGTCGGTTATACAATCCCGAAACACCTTTTGGGTGGCCACGAATTCCGGATTAACACATCCGTTCAAAACGCGCTGACCTTTACCAATTACAACGGAATGGACCCGGAAGCTGCTGTTAACGGCGGCAAAAGCACCGATGTTTTGGGTGGTGTTGAATACGGTACTTATCCTTCTCCGAGAGTTTATACGGTGGGTTTGAGTTATAAATTTTAATTGAGATAACAGATGAAAAGACTGATATTTTTAGCCGCAATCCTGGTGGCAGCCACCTCTTGCAGTGACTTTTTGAAAGAAGATCCAAAAGGTCAGTTCATGGAAGACAGCTACTTTAACACGATAGACGATATAGAGCGTTTCATGCCTTCGATTTTCTATTACGTGTCGGACTTCTACTATGACGGTTGTTCCTTCAACATGGCCTTACGCGGAGACGATATGACGGGGACGCACTCCGGAAGTGTCGTACTGGAGCGTTTCAACCAGCCCGATGATGAACAGTACGTTTATAAACACTGGGAGGAATGTTATACGACGATCAAGCAGGCGAACAGCTTCCTGGTGAATATGAGTAAAGTGACCGGTGATGAAACCCGCTTGAAGAACCTTGCCGGGGTCGCTTACTTCTACCGTGGCTGGGGTTATTTCAACCTGGCGAAGTACTTCAAACAAGCGCCGATCGTGTTTCAGGTAGGTGGTAACTTTGACATCAAATCGTCAAGCCAGGCCAAATTGTTCGAGCAGTGTGTGGCAGATATGGAAAAAGCAGAGAGCATGTTGCCGGCATCCTGGACCGGTCACCGGATGGAAAAAGAGGCTCCGTTTGCCTTGACCGCGAAAGCAGCTTTGGCTGAAATGTACCTGTACATGGCCGGTTATCCGCTGAAGAAAGGAACTGAATACTACCAAAAGGCTGCCGCGAAAGCAAAAGAGGTCATCAATGGCGCTCCCGCTGTTGGTCGCGGTTTCGACACGTACGACAACATGTGGAACGAAGAGAATCCGGAAAACAACCTGAATAAGGAACGGCTTTTAAGCGTTTATTTCACGGCCAACAGCCAGATGCAGTCGACGACCAGGTGTTTTTATCCTGCCGAATACGGGGCTTATGGCTGGATATCGGCAGAGAGAACGTTCTTCCGCGAATTCCCCGAAGGTCCGCGGAAGGAAGCCACGTTCTGGGATTACCGGGAAACCGCCAACGGGAATGTACCCTGGGATCATCCCAGTCTTTCGACGCCTGCTCCGATCTATCGCAAGCAATGCGTGAACCCCGAAGATAAAGGGATCCCCAAATATACGCTGAGCGGCGGGAAGAGAAGTACGTTGCTGATGCCTTTGCGTTACACGCTGACCGCGACGACTTATGCAGAAGCAGTCGCCCGTGCAACGGGCGCGCCTGATGCGCTGGCTTACGAAGTGATGGACTATATCCGCGATCGTGCTGAGTTGCCCCGTTATAACCGCGGCTTGAGCGGTGACGCTTTCGCAAAACTGGTTGTCCAGGAGCGTGCGTGGGAAATGGCCAGTGAGTGGACCCGTTATCCCGACCTTTGCCGGTTGGAAATGATGGAAGAAGTGTTCGCGAAGCGCGCGGCCGACGAGTTTAATCCCAACTCGGGCCTGGGTAGCCCTAGTCGCGACAATTATTACCTGCCGGTTCCTGCCCGTGAAATGGCGTTAAACCCCAATTTGGCGCTTGTAGAAGAGTAACCGCTCGTGCGGAGTTAAGTGAAACGCGTTTCCGGTTAGTCCGGAAATGTCAATAGAAATGAGGTTCTGCCGTTACGGCGGAGCCTCTTTCTGTTTTGCTGCCAGGGAACTTTTTTCCGGGAGACGGAAGCGGAAACGCCGGACTGAAAGATCGTCGTAACCATCGGTGTGACCCAATAATGCAGAAAGCTGCGTCCTCAACAGGAGAAAGCCTTGCGATTGCTCACGCAATTGTTCGAGGGTTTCCGGCTAACCACCCCGGGACAGATCCAGGTGATGCAGCGTTCACTGGAGTCAGTGGGCCAGTTGCACCCGGTGATCGTCGGGGGCCAGGGTTCCCGTGACCAATTGCCGGACGGGTTTAAAAGGTTCCATGCTGCCCGGTAATTCTCAAGGCTCAATCCGCACGCATCCCGGACGATCGTTTAAAAGGTTCCATGCTGTCCGGTAATTACAATGGGAAAGCATTTCTTTCAGAACATCGTATTGCTCATTTTGAACATGGGCAGGTACAT
>CAZANK010000642.1:0-2287 GCA_964486235.1 uncultured Prolixibacteraceae bacterium
TGGCCAAACAGATCCACCTGCCGATGCAAAGTGGTGATGAGAAGGTGCTGATCAGGATGAACCGGCGTCATACCATGAATAAATACCGGGAGATTGTGAAGGATATCCGGGAGCTGATCCCTCAGGCCACCTTGTTTACAGATGTCATCGTTGGCTTTTCGGGGGAGGGTGAGGCTGAGTTTGAGAATACCGTGGCTGCCTTTCACGAATTCCGGTTCAACATGGCGTATATCGCCATGTATTCGCCCCGGCCGGGCGCGGCAAGCTATCGCTGGCAGGATGATGTGCCGCAGGAAATTAAAAAGGACCGGTACCACCGCTTGTCGGAGGTGCTGAAAATCCATACCCGCGAATACAATGGGCAGTTGGTGGGCAAGACCCTGCGGGTTTTGCTGAACGGGACGGACAGGAAAACCGGCTTCACCACCGGCTTCACCGAAGGGAAACTGACGGTGCGCCTGGATTCCGGGATGCCTGAACTGGTGGGGAAGATGGTTGATGTGAAAATAACGTCAGCGGCCGACTTTTCACTGAGCGGGGAGCCGGCCCTTCTCCAGCCTGTGACTGAGGGGAAAGTTAGCTCGTGAAAAGCAGAAAAATCGTTGATGTTGAACATGGCTTTGTTTCGATGAACTTGAAATTCGATAATCCGGGCGAGATGCCTCCTGTTTTTGCCTCCCTGGGAGGGGTTGGGAAAGGCCGGAGAGTCGCCTTTAAAACGTTGGGTTGCCGGTTGAACCAGTATGAGACGGATGCGCTCGTGTCGGACTTTGACCAGGCCGGCTATGAGGTGGTCGACTTCAGGGATCAGTCCGACGTGGTGATCGTGAACACCTGCACCGTGACCAATCAGGGCGACCAGAAATCGAGAAACGCAATCCGCCAGGCGGTTCGTATCCATCCGGATGCTGTGACGATTGTGACCGGCTGCATGGCAAATCATTACAAAGAGAAACTGGAACGGGAGGATCAGATCACCTACGTGGTGGAAAATGACCGTAAAAGCGCCATCCTTTCGCTGGTCGACGCCCATTTTGGCGGCGAGATCGCTCATCCCGAACGTTTCAAGGCCGATGTTTTTGATTTCAGTCCTGTCGATAAAAGCCTGCACACCCGAAGTGCGATCAAGGTACAGGATGGCTGCGATAACTTCTGTACGTTTTGCATCATTCCTAAAGTGCGGGGACGTGCGGTGAGCCGTCCCCTTCCCCAAATTATTGAAAATGTCAGGCAAACCCTGGACAACGGCTTTAAGGAGCTGGTGGTCACCGGCGTGAATATTGGCCGTTATGCGTGGGAAGACAAGCGTTTTGAAGATGTGCTCGAAGCTGTTTTGAATGTTCCCGGCGATTTCCGCATCCGGATTTCTTCGCTGGAGCCGGAGGGTTTTGGTGACCGCTTTTACGGGTTGTTCGGACATCCGAAGCTGGCGCCGCACCTCCACCTGTGCCTGCAAAGCGGCTCGGACAGGGTGCTTTTGCGGATGCGGCGGATGTATGATCTTTCCCGTTTCACGTCGATTGTTGAACGGTTTAAAGCCGGCTATCCGGAGTTCAATTTTACGACCGACATGATCGTCGGATTCCCGGGCGAAACGGAAGAGGACTTCCGGGAGAGCCTGGATGCGGTAACCCGGTTCGGATTCAGTCACGTGCATACCTTTAAGTATTCCGTACGCAGGGGAACCCGTGCGGAGCGGATGGACAACCATATTCCCGAAAAGGTGAAAAGCCTGCGCTCGGAGCAAATCCGCGTGCAGTCGGAAAAAAACCGCGAAAACTACCTTTCCCGGTTCATTGGCAGGGAACAGGTCGTGCTGATCGAATCGGTCGACCCGAAAGGGTTCGCCAGGGGCTATGGTGAGAATTACATACCTGTCCGTTTTAAAGCATCAGGGCCAGAGCGCAATACTTTCTGCCGCGTCGTGATCGTAAAACAGCAAGGGGAAGGAGAAAAATCTTACCTGCTGGCTGAGCCTCCCGCCGGGGATCAGTTACGGAACCCATAAAAACCTTACCGACACCCGGCGGTAAGACCGGATGTCAGCAACAAAGAAAGAACGAGTCCACGCCTGTCAGCTAATGGTTAATGTATTCCCGCTTTTTGTAACGGGATACATTTTTAAGGGAGTAGTTGCCGGGCCGTTAACGACCGTACCTCCTGTCGTAAACGCAGATCCGTGGCATGGACATTGCACCTGGTTATCGGTCGAATTGAATGCCACCGTACATCCCTGATGTGTACAGATTTTTGAGAGGGCCACATACTGTGTGTCACTTGTTCTGAT
>CAZANK010000643.1:0-2281 GCA_964486235.1 uncultured Prolixibacteraceae bacterium
CCGGGCGTAATATTGTTCTTCTTCCAGCCGGTACCTGTTCATGTCAAGTTTCGGATCCAGCCGGGCTGCGATCCTGAAGTCTTCTTCAGACCCGGGTCTCTTCAGTATTTCTTTGGCAATACCCCGGTTAAAATACGCATTGGGCAGGGTCGGGTTGAGTTGCAGGGCCAGATCGTAATCCATGACCGCCCCTTCATAATCTTCCAGGCTTTGCTTCACAATTCCCCGGTTGTTATAGGCGTAAGCATTCTGGGGGTCGAAGCGTAAGGTTTGATCAAAATCGCGCAGGGCAGCGGCATAGTCGTTCAACTGAAAACGGGCAAGCCCGCGCAACAGATAAGCATTGGAGTAATGGGGCCTGATGATGATCGCCCTGTTCAGGTCACGAATGGCTTCCCTGGTATTTCCTTTCATGATATGGGCATTGCTTCTGTTGATATAGGCGTTGACAAAACTGGGACTGATCTCCAGCGCCTTGTTATAGTCAGCGATGGCCCCGTCAATATCTTTCATGGAGATTTTCGCAATACCCCGGTTATTAAAGATCCCAGCATTTTTGGGCGACAGCTCCAGCGCCTTGTTGTAGTCGGCGATGGCCCCTTCATAATCCTGAAGCTCCAGCCTGGCAAGCCCCCTGTTTGAATACGCATCCGGATAATAGGGTTTGATACTGACCGCTTTGTTATAATCCTCGATGGCCCCCCTGAAATCCTCCAGTTGATGCTTGGCCAACCCACGCAGAAAATAAGGTTCAGGCAACTGAGGTTTGAATTTAATGACGATGTTAAAGTTCTCGATGGCACCCACGTAATTCCCGATCTGGAGCCGTGTCTGACCAACCTGGATATAATGATTGATGTTCAACTGGGCCGACGTCAGGCTGGCAGAAAAAAGGAGTATCAGTAGAATCCGTAGTTTCATTGTCTTAGAATCAAAAGAACAAAAATAGCATTTCGATGGTCAACTTTCAACCTGATCACCTTGTTTGTAAAATTGTTTTTCTGTTTTTATCCGATACACAGCAAATATGAGGCCAATGGAATGACGTTGCCGTTTGTTTAGGGAACGGGGACGGTGCTTGACTCGTCGATGTCGTGTTTCAGGTGTCCGGATTACCGAAAAGAGCGTTATGGGAATAAAAAAAGGATAGATCTCTATCTACCCTTTTCTAACCTAACTAAACCAATAAAACTAATCAAACCTAAACTTATGAAATAAAATCTGGGACAAAGGTAGGTTGACAAGTGTAAGTTTACGTTAAGTGAATGTTAAAAAATATGTTATATAACATTTTTTTTATGACTCTTTTTTCGATGGGTCTTCACCCGAAATGGATTCACGCATCTGGGTGTCGGCTATGATATTCCGGTATTTCATGTAATCCATGATCCCCAGGTTTCCAGCCCGGAAAGCTTCGGAGATGGCCAGGGGAATCTGTGCTTCCGCCTCGATTACCTTGGCGCGGGCTTCCTGTGCCTTGGCCCGCATTTCCTGCTCAAGGGCTACGGCCATTGCCCGGCGCTCTTCTGCCTTGGCTTGCGCGATATTTTTATCGGCATCGGCCTGGTCGATCTGAAGTCCGGCCCCGATGTTCTTGCCGATGTCTATATCGGCGATATCAATCGACAGGATTTCGAATGCCGTTCCGGCGTCGAGTCCTTTGTTTAGCACAAGTTTGGAGATGGTATCCGGGTTTTCCAACACCGATTTATGGCTGTGTGAAGAACCGATGGACGAAACAATGCCTTCGCCGACACGTGCCAGAATCGTTTCTTCCCCTGCACCGCCTACGAGTTGTTTAATGTTGGCGCGCACCGTTACCCGGGCCTTCGCGATGAGCTGGATGCCGTCTTTGGCAACCGCCGCAACGGGAGGCGTGTCGATGACTTTCGGATTGACCGACATTTGCACAGCCTGAAAGACATCGCGACCGGCAAGGTCAATGGCGGTGGCCATGTTAAAAGTCAGATCGATATTTGCCTTTTCGGCCGAAACCAGGGCATGAACAACCATATCCACACGGCCTCCGGCCAGGTAGTGGGCTTCCAGCTTGTCACGATCCAGCTTGATGCCGGCTTTTGTTCCTTCGATGAGCGCCCTGACGATAATCGACGGAGGAACCTTGCGGAACCGCATCAGGAAGAGCTGCATCAACGAGATTTTCACTCCCGAAACCAGGGCGGAGAACCACAACCCGATCGGTACAAAGTATAAAATGATGATGAGCAGGATAAATATGCCCACGACCAATCCAAAAGTTCCAAAGTATTCCATGATTCTG
>CAZANK010000644.1:0-2279 GCA_964486235.1 uncultured Prolixibacteraceae bacterium
ACGATGCCGCGCTTTCGCAGAAAATGGCTTCAAAATTACTGGATGAAGGCATTTATGTGATTGGATTTTACTATCCTGTTGTCCCCAAGGGAGAAGCCAGGATCCGTGTCCAGTTATCGGCCGGCCACGAGACAGGGCACCTTGATCGGTGCGTCTCGGCATTTTGCAGGGTGGGCAAAGAGTTAGGCGTAATTAAATAACCGGTTTCCCTTTCAGGAAAATTGACAAAAATGAAACGAGCTATCGTTGCTAACTTAATTGAAAAACAGATGCTGATACGCAAATCGCAGAGGCGTTGATTGAAAAATAAACAGATGAAGAATATTTTAATTACTGGTTGCGCTGGTCAGATCGGATCAGAATTGACGTTGGCGTTGCGGAAAATATATGGCAGTTCCAATATCATAGCCTCTGATGTTTCATCCAAAATAAGCACGGAAGTACTCGAAACCGGGCCGTACGTTCAACTGGATGTTCTCGACAGGGACCGGATCGCGGAGGTTGTCGACCAGTTCCGGATTGACGGCATCATCCACCTCGCAGCCATTTTATCGGCTGTTGGCGAGAAAAATCCGCAACTGGCATGGAGCGTCAACATCAACGGGACGATGAATGTTTTTGAAGTGGCCCGGGAGAAGAAACTGGACCGGTTACTGGTGCCCAGTTCAGTTGCCGTATTCGGTCCCGATTCGCCGCGTACGAATACGCCTCAGAAAACCATTCAGCGGCCGACGACCATTTATGGGGTGACTAAATTAACGACGGAATTATTGGGAAATTATTACAACAGGCGTTTTGGGATGGATATCAGGGGATTGCGCTATCCTGGTGTGATCAGCTACAAAACTCCTCCGGGTGGAGGGACTACCGATTATGCGATCGCCATTTATTTTGATGCGGTCAGGCAAGATTCCTATCACTGTTTTTTAAAAAAAGATACGATGTTGCCGATGATGTATATGCCCGACTGCATCAGGGCGACAATCGAATTATTTCATGCGGAGCGGGATAGGCTTCACCACGGGACGGGCTATAATGTGGCCGGATTTAGTGTAACTCCGGCTCAGGTAGCCGCGTCGATTTGCAAAGTGATGCCGGACTTTCAGATTTTCTACCGTCCTGATTTTCGTCAGGCGATTGCCGATTCGTGGCCTGATTCGCTTGATGACCAGGAAGCCAGGGCAGAATGGAACTGGAAGCCGGCTTACGATCTGGACCGTACTACTGCGGATATGATCAGGCAAATCCGATTAATGAAAAGCGCCGTTTGACCGGTTTATTTTGAATTAGATCGGTAATTTAAATTTCATGGTGACTTCGCCGGTTTCCTTGTTGACTTCAATTTTTTGATTTTCAAAGCCTGCATCTTTTCCGGTTGACATTTTAAATAATCCCGAAAGGAACTGGAGTCCGTTATTCATGACGTTCTCCAGTTCTTCCGCCTGGAAAGCCCGATTTGTCCCGTTGCCCGTACTTTCATTGCTCCCGCCTGCAGCTTTATGGTCTGTGCCGTCATCACCCGCCAGGACCGGTTCTCCCGGTTGTCCTTCCTCGTCGTCAGCGAGACCGGTTTCACCGGGAGGAAGTTCGCCCGATGGAAGCCGCGCGTCCATGTATTCCTCAGCCTGAAGTTGTTCGATAATGGGTTCGTCATCCTGAAATTGTCCTGTCAGGGATTCATCTGCTTGGAATTGTTCATCCACGAGTTCTTCCCGAGTTTCCTCTTTTTGTAACGCTTCTGCCAGTTTCGTTTTTCCAGCTCCCACTTTTCAGTTTCACTGATGAATTCTTCGAGTTGCTGAATGAACTGGGAGCGCCCCTTCGAGCTGAAATCCACAAAATTGATGCGCCCGTTGTCGCCAAGCACGCCGTCAAAAAGGCTTTGTTTGACCAACAAACCCAATGCAATTTGTTGTTCAATGGAAAGGAGGGTGATCAAATTAAAAATGGTCAGCTTACTGCTTTTTTGACCCAACCGGTCGATGCGCCCGATCCGTTGGTTCTTTTTAGCGATTTGTTCCCTTTCAAAGCGCTGAAAGCAAACATGATGTGCTTCGTGGTGCCCAGCTTGTTTAACCGGGAGTCCATGCTGTTGCTGTAACCGGTTTCATTTTCAAAATCACGTAAAAATATCTTGTATTTCACTCCCCGTTCATTGGTCAGGACATGGTCGCCGTAAATATTGCCGGCCCATTGAATGCGATACGCAGCCTTGTTGGCTTTCTGACGGCGTTCTGACAAGACGCGTTTGATCATCCCCGCGCGCGTGTATTTTTTAT
>CAZANK010000645.1:0-2278 GCA_964486235.1 uncultured Prolixibacteraceae bacterium
AAACCATGAGCTGCACTAAAAATTTGAGAGGAAAGAGTTGTTGCCTAACGTTTCCTAGCTATGCCAAGTGTGGGACTTCGTGTTATATTATTTTATCAATTTACTTTTTACTTTACAAGCGAACCACGCACTTTCACCTACAACCCTTACCCACATTGGGCATAGGTAGTGTTAGGGGCTGGTGTTCTTTGTTTCCTGTCATTTTTCTATCAATTTGCTACATCGTTTCTGTCTGCCGTGCGTTTGGGTAGGCAAGCTCTTTGGCTGGTTTTGGTCGAGCGTTGGCTTTTTGAGCGACCAGCCAATGTGCTTGACTAAGAAGCGTGGGACTTAATCCATATCTTCTTCCTCGTTTTCATCATCTTCGTAATTGAATTCTACTTTACTTTGGATTATTATTTCAGACAGAATATCATTTAATTTTCCAAGTTCAACTGCTTTATTAAATCTTGAAGTCAATTCTGGAATATTGATAATCTCCTCAATACAAGATATATACTTATCAACAACAGCTTTGATTGAATATTGTTTCTCTGCGTTACTTCTGATATTAGAATTTCCGGTTAATAAAACGCTCTTGGAATATGAGAAGAACTGGTTCACTCCGGGGGACGATGATTTCTATAATCGGGTTATTTACGAAAAGGAAATCGAGAATCTGAAACATGAAATAACTGCTCTAAAGAAGGAGGCTCACGAAGCCGTAAAAGCAAAACGTGACATGATCATGCGTGATTACGAATTGGTCGGTCACTTGGGCGATGGTGGATTTGGTTTAGTTTCATTGGTCACGCATAATTTATCAAAAACTCGCTTTGCGATCAAAAGGCTTCACAGTAAATCTCCGGAGGATCAAAAAGATATCCAACGTGAAATAGATGCTTTGGCTCCATTGAATCACTCGAATATCGTTAGGTGCCAGCATAGTTTCAAAAATAACGGTAGCCTGTATTTGGTGATGGAATATTGTTCCGGCGGCTCGTTAGCTGACAGAATATTAAAGAGAGGCAAACTGGCCGAAGATGAATTAGTTGCTTTATTTCTGGATTTGACAAAAGCATTTGATTTCCTTCACAAGAAAGGGATCATTCATCATGACATAAAACCTTCAAACATACTTTTTACTGATGATGGGACAATCCGGATCAGTGATTTCGGCTGCATGAATACTGATTTTGGGACAAAAGTTTACTATGCTCCTGAACTATATGAGTCTGCAGATCATATTTCGGACCCAAGAACCGATATATTTTCACTTGGCGTTACTCTTATGGAATGCAGCATCGGGTACAATCCATTCATTAATAAATCAGTAGACGAGAAAGAGTTGATGCTAAGACAAGCAAACTTACCTATCTTTCACTTACCTTTCTGGCTACAGGACACTATTTTAAAGGCCGCCAGCATTGATATGAATGGTCGTTTTCAAACGATGGAAGAGTTCCATAATGCCTTGATCCATAAAAACGTGCCTAAGTTCCTGACTTCAGAATTAATTTCGATGGAAAAGGATTCCAGCCGGTTAGAGATGTTGGTTAAAACTAAAAAGTGGATAAAAGCTGGAAATTTCATATCGATTTACCCAAAGATTGGACAAAATCTAAATCTGCTAATTAATGTCGGGAAGTACTACATAAAAACCCACCAGATAGAAAAGGCAAGGATAAGTTTTGAACAGGCCTTAAAAATAAATCCCCACGCCCATGTTGAAAAGCAGTTGGGTGAAGTATACTTGGAGAATGGTGAGATTAGCAAGGCGACCGCTGTATTGACCAATTATATTAATCAGAACTTTAATGACGTTGAAGCACATAACCAACTGCTTAATGCCTATTTTTTAAGTTTCCGTTGGAAGTTGGGCGAAGAACAGGCTGAACTAGCTTTGAATATTTTTCCAAAGGATGAAATGATCCGAGACAATTTAACGTTATTTCGAATTCTTAATGATCATTGTTTCGAAGATGCCAGTGCATTAGGTTCACCATTTCGGAATTATAATATCAGTGTTTTACAAAACAATGATCCGAAGGTGTGGCATAGGGATGAAAGACCATTCATATATTCAAAACTGCTTTTTTCTTGAGTATAAATTTTATGAACTAACTCATAGTACGAATATTATCGAACTTCAGGTTCACGGTCAATCATTTTTAATCGAAGAAAAAATTGTTGCTTTTGGAAGAAGTGGGTATGCTCCTTTCGCATTTTCAACGTTTCCTGGCAACACAGTGAGCCGGTTACATTTTGTAATCATTAATCAAAGAAACAACGTGTGGTT
>CAZANK010000646.1:0-2261 GCA_964486235.1 uncultured Prolixibacteraceae bacterium
AATCTGCGGATCACACCCGCACAGGTTTATACCGGCGGCAACGTGGAGGTGAGCGTGGACGTGAAAAACACAGGCTCCCGCGAAGGCGACGAAGTGGTGCAGCTTTATATCAACGATGTGGTGTCGACGGCTTCCGCGCCGGCCATGGAACTAAAAGGTTATGAGCGGGTCCCGCTGAAAGCCGGTGAAATGAAAACGGTGAAATTCACCCTGACCCCGGAAGATATGGCACTGTTTGACCGCGACATGAACTTCGTGGTCGAGCCCGGCACGTTTGAGGTGATGGTGGGAAGCTCATCAAAAGACATCCGCCTGAAAGGCGAAGTGGAAGTAAAAGGATACTGATTTGAAAAACAGTTCTCTAAAGAAGTAAAAAAAATGACATGGGAAAAGTAAAATTTAATCAAAGCAGGCAATGGGTTTTGTTATTGGGAATCATGCTTATGGGCCATCTGCTCCTTGCAGCCCCGAACGATGGGTTGCAGGCAGGTGCAGCCAAGATTCTGATCACCCCTCAAACGCCCATTCCGATGAGTGGTTATGGCTCAAGAAAAGCCCCTTTTAAAGGCGTCCATGATGATATTTACGCGCGCGCCGTGGTTTTCAGCGATGGCATCCATCAGGCGGCGGTGATTTCGGCCGAAGTGATCGGTTTTTCCCATTCATTCTGGGAAGAGTGTACCAGCCTCATCACGAAGGAAACCGGGATTAAACGGGAGTATATTTTCCTGGCGGCGGTGCATAACCACAACGGTCCGACGCTGAATGTCTACCATGACGGTGATTCGCCCGAGGTGGCCGCATACATCAAAGAACTTCAGTTGAAGCTGGCCGAGGTCACCGCGGCGGCGGTCAAAAATCTTTCGCCGGCAGCGGTTGGCGCGGGAAAAGGCGAATGCCTGATGAACATCAACCGGCTGGCCGCTGATGGAAAGGGAGGGATTGTCCTGGGAAGAAATCCGTACCGGTCGTGCGACCATGAGGTGGGCGTCGTGAAAGTCAGCGACACATCGGGGCGGCTGCTGTCGCTTCTGGTAGACTGGCCTTGTCACGGAGTGGTGCTGGGACCCAGGAATCTCTATATCTCCGGCGACTGGCCCGGAGCAGCATCCGGTTACCTGGAAAAAACCCTGGGTGATGACGTGGTGGCTCCCATGATCATCGGCGCATCGGGCGATATTAACCCGATCTACGGGCCGCACATCGATTTTGAAGTGACCAGTTCATACGCCTACGGGAAAGACGCCATCGGCGAAGACCTTGGGAAGGAGGCGGTCCGGGTTGCGGAAAACATCCGCACAACCGGTAACGGTAAAATAAGCGCGTTGCAAAAGGTCATTTTTCTTCCTGCCAAAGAACGGAAACAAGATCAACTGCAACGGCCTGAGAGTGTGAAAGACGACTCGCTGATGATAAGGTTGTCGGCGATCAGGATCGGTCATGTTGTCCTCACCGGTGTTTCAGGGGAGGTATTTCATGAGATCAGCTTAAAAATGAGAGCGCAGTCGCCCTATACCAACACATTTATGGTGACGCACTGCAACGGGAGCAGCGGCTATCTGGTCACGGATGAAACATACACCATCGGGGGGTATGAAGCGAATTCGACCCGTGCAAAGAGCGGCGCCGAAAAGGCGATCATCGACAATCTGCTCGACATGATTTCTGAATTATAACAACCAAACGGCCTGAACCATGAAAAAACGAATTCACGAATTTCTAGACAAGACCGCGGCATTTTCCGGATGGATCGTGTGGCTGTTCCTTCTTGTGCCCGGATGCGACAAACCAGCCCCGTCCCCTCTCCGGTCGTTGGTCGAACTGAACACGGGTGAGGCGCAGGAGGTGGCCCTCTGTAACGGGGAGGTCGTGCAACTGGCGCTTTTGGAGATTGCCGAAGAAAAGGATAGCTGCCGCGGCGCTGTCAGAGGGGCCCGCGTGAAGGTGGCTGTCGACGGGGAAGAACTGATCCTGAACACGGGGAATTACAACCTCCCGGTAACAACCGGCAACGTGCAGATCGACTGCCCGGTGATCAGGGCCTATTATGCCACGACAAACCAGGACTCCTGGGCGCTGACCAAAGATGCCTGTTTCAGGCTATGGCCAAAGGATTCACCGTACCTGGAACCCGGAACCTTTGTCTACCCGTTAAAGCAGGAGTGGCTGGCCGGTTTTTCACAGGTTGGCAATGAACCGACTTATGTGGACTGGGGAGAACCGCTGAAAACGCCGGTTTATTATCATAATGGTTTCGACTT
>CAZANK010000647.1:0-2260 GCA_964486235.1 uncultured Prolixibacteraceae bacterium
TAATTGAAGATGGTGGGCCATTGCCGAAAGGTTTAGCGATCTGGAGTCCTTCCCGATAACTACGACATGCTCCCGGTACTCCGGGATCGCAATCTGAGGCAGGGGAAACAGTCCTTCCACAAGTATCCTGGGCAATGGAAACCTAAGAAGCCGGTCGGCAACCCACGATGAGTTCATCATCAGCAAAGGTGTGACGATCATGCTGATCACGGCCACAGAAAGAAACAACTGATAATAGTAATCCGGAATGATGTTATGCTGCAATCCTGACTGCGCCAGTATAAATGAAAATTCGCCTACCTGGCACAGGGCAAAACCAACCAGAATGGTCCCGCGAAGGGTATGCCCCAGAAAAAAAGCCGTAGCCCCGGCAAAAATAATTTTGACAACGAGCACCATCAGAACCGTCGAAATCACCAAGACAGGATGCTTCAAAACGAAACCCAGATCGAGCAACATGCCGATACTGACAAAGAAGAAGCTGGTAAAGGTATCCTTAAAGGGTAAAAGCTGTCCGAACGCATTGTGACTGTATTCCGATCCGGAAATCATCAAACCGGCAAGAAAAGCTCCAAAAGCAAGCGATATCCCCATTTCGGAGGTCAACAGGGCAACCGAAAAACAAATCACGAAAACACTCATCATAAACAATTCCTGGTTCTTCGTATGGGCAATCACGCTCAATACTTTTGGCATCAGCCACCGGTTCCCGACATAAACCAATCCCACCAGCAAAACGGTCTTAAGCAGCAACAGCAACAATTCACGATCGACATTGCCCACTTCGGCGCCATGCCCAAGCAGGGGGGGTGAAGAGCAGCATCGGGATGACAATCATGTCCTGAAAAATAAGGATTCCGAAGACTGTACGTCCATAATTGGAGGTGACCTCCGAGCGTTCCTGCAGCAATTTCATCACGACAGCCGTACTGCTCAACGCCACCAAAAACCCGACAAAAAGCGCGCCTTTCCAGTCCATCCGGTAAAGCAGCGCAATCAGCATTGCTGTTCCTGCCGTCAACACCAGTTGAACGATTCCTCCTGCAAAAACGATCTTCCTGATTTTCAATAAATGGTTGACAGAAAACTCCAGCCCTATGGTAAACATCAGCAAAACGACGCCAATTTCGGCCATAAGCTCAATCTGGTGAGGTGAGCCCACCAGCCGTAATAAATATGGTCCCGTGATCACCCCCGTCACAAGATAACCGATGATTGTCGGTATCCTGATCCTGGTAAAAAGGAAATTCACGAACGACGACAAGGCAAAAATGATGAGAATATCCTGTAACAGGCTTAATTCCATAATGACGATAAATTCCAAATTCCAAATTGACCACCAAAAAAAAGACACAAAATGAATAAGTTATAACAAGCCGTGAGCTGCGTCTTTGTGACTTCGCGTTTAACACTTCTCCCGCATTCTGATATTCTAATTCGAATACTCTGATCTTTCCTCTAGTCCAGCTTCAAGACGGCCAGAAATGCTTTTTGCGGGACTTCCACACTGCCAATCTGCTTCATCCGCTTCTTTCCTTTCTTCTGTTTCTCCAGAAGTTTTCTTTTGCGGGTGATGTCTCCGCCATAACACTTGGCGGTCACGTCCTTCCGCACAGCCTTGACCGTTTCGCGGGCAATGATCTTGGCACCGATGGCTGCCTGGATCGCAATGTCAAATTGCTGGCGGGGAATCAGCTCTTTCAGTTTCTCACACATTCTGCGTCCCAGCGTATAGGCATTGTCAAAGTGAATCAGCGACGAAAGGGCATCGACCATCTCGCCATTCAACAGAATATCGAGGCGCACTAGTTTCGCCGGTTTAAAACCGGTGATGTGATAGTCAAAGGACGCATAGCCTCTGGATATCGACTTAAGCTTGTCATAGAAATCAAAGACAATTTCGCCCAAAGGCATATCGAAGGTCAGTTCCGCCCTTTCTGCCGTGAGATAATCCTGCCTGACCAGCGTCCCCCGTTTATCAAGACAGAGCGTCATGATCTGTCCGATATATTCCGACTTAGTGATGATTTGCGCCCGGATATAAGGTTCCTCGATTTCCTCAATGGTTGTTGCAGGCGGCATCCCGCTGGGATTGTAAACCCGGATGATTTCCCCCCCGGTGGTATGGATCAGGTACGATACGTTGGGCACCGTGGTGATCACGTTCATGTCAAACTCCCGGTCAAGCCGTTCCTGGATAATCTCCATGTGCAGCATGCCCAGGAACCCGCACCGGAATCCAAATCCCAGAGCAGCAGAC
>CAZANK010000648.1:0-2256 GCA_964486235.1 uncultured Prolixibacteraceae bacterium
TTTCTTTTACGTTGCTGTACGATTACTTACAAAATTAAGAACCTTAACCGGAATTTAAAGTTAAATTCCGGATTTTTCAATGCAAAAACCCAAATAGCCAACGCGGGGTCCGATTAAAATCATCGTGGTCAGGACAATCGGCGCCGCCATTTATTCAGGAGTATTCTGCTGATATTTCTAAAATAGGTTTAATTTTATGCCAGCTTTATAAATCTCTTTTCTTGAAAAAAAACAGTCCAAATATTGCGAAAGAGGATCATTCTTCTCTGTGGAACCGCCTGAAATCGGGCGATAAAGGATCATTTGAGATACTATTTAAGACCTGCTATCTGCAATTATGTATTTTCTCGAACCAATTCACCAGAAATATGGACGATGCCCGGGAAGTGGTGCAGGAACTGTTCGTTTATCTTTGGGAAAATAGAGAAAAAACAAAAAAGATTGATTCCGTTCAATCGTACGTCTATGCCGCGTTGAGGTTCAACAGCATCCGGAAATTCAATACAAAAACCAGGAACAGGATCGAAATCACCGAGGTACCTGAAGAGGAGTGGAGCGTTGATTTCCAGGACCAGGTCGAATATGCTGAACTGCAAAGGGCTGTGTATGAAACGATCGACTCACTTCCTCCCCGGTGCCGGAAAATTTTTATGATGAGCAGGTTCGAAAAACTGACTTATCAGGAAATTGCAAACATCCTGGGAATATCGCCCAAAACGGTTGAGGTACAAATCAGCAAAGCCCTTCGGAGTCTTCACGAAACATTCAGAAAGCATCATTCCGGCATCATCTTTTTCTGGATATGTAATCATCTTATTCAATGATCAATTTTAGACTCTTTCCCAGACCTGCTTCGATAATTTTTCTGAATGTGGACATCTCGACATCAGTCTTATTGTTTTCTATTCTTGATATGTAAAATCTTGATGTTCCGCTTCTCGTTGCTAATTGTTCTTGTGTCAATCCAGCCTTAATCCGTGCTGTTTTGATCATATTTCCTAACATATTGGTTCCCGTATGTTTCACCGGATGGCTCAACTGGTACAAAGTGTCTGGTCCAATTTCATACGGATGTTTTACAGTCTGCCCATCCTCGTTTTTTATTTCCATCTCAATATTTGGCCATGAAAGCGTATAATTCCTTAACTGAACTTTTTTAAATTCATTCAAGTCAAGCAATGGATATTCAATATCCCGATCAGTTATCTTCCAACTGAGGAAGATTTCTTTAAAGTCCAGTAATCTGCTCTCTCCATTATTAAACATGCACTGAATGCTGTAACCTTCAGTTTTTTCAATTTTAATAATTCTGGGTAATTTAATTCTCTGCCTCATAGTCCCGGATTTAATCGTCGGCATTGATGTTATCTAATTCGACAACAAATCTATTTCTTTTTTAATTATTTTGCAAATTTTTTTTGAATTCAGGATAAGGGGAGGGTGCCTGTTTTTACTCTTATCGGTGAAAGCAATAATAAGAGTAACCGATTTATGCAGTTAGACAAGATCATAAAATACCTGGAAGATACAGCCAGTCGCGTTGAAAAGGACGAGATGGAGAACTGGCTTTCGGAAGATCCCGGTAACCATCGATACCTCGAGAAGGTAAAGAAAGTGTGGTTTGCGGTCGACGAACTCAAAGCATTATCCCTGATCGATGTGAATAAAGACTGGGATGCTGTAGAAAAACGAATCTCCGGAAGATCCGGTAATTTTAACCAGCCAGCCGGAAATAAACGCGTACTCCTGTCGCAATGGGCTAAAATTGCAGCCGTGTTTGTTTTGGGGATGATCATGGCAAGCCTTTTTTTCTACCTCAGACAAGACCTGTCTCAAAACAGCAGGTTTGCAGGCCATCCTTATGAATTGAACATACCGGACGGACAAAAATCGGATATTGTCCTTCCCGACGGAACGAAAATAATGGTCAATGCCGGCAGCAGGTTGCGCCTTCCCGGCGATTTTGACCGTAACCGGCGGGAGGTATGGCTGGAAGGGGAAGCTTTTTTTGAAGTAACCCAGAATGCAGGAAGACCGTTCCTGGTCCATACAGCCGGTATGGACATGAAGGTGCTGGGTACGAGTTTCAACGTCCGTGCCTATTCCGGCGAAGAGATCATTGAAACCACGCTTGTCGAAGGCAAAGTCGCACTAAGCACACAGCAGGGAGGAAAAGAAGTGGTATTGGAACCCAACCGTAAGGCGATCCTCGTAAAAAACAGAGATGCTGAAATACCGGCCGGCATCAGGAGGGAA
>CAZANK010000649.1:0-2251 GCA_964486235.1 uncultured Prolixibacteraceae bacterium
GAGCAGGGGACTGCGTTCCAGCCAGATGTCCATATAACCATGCTCCACTTCCATTTCACTAAATGGCACATAAAGCCTGCTTTGGAACAAGCCGTTGAGCAGCATGATTTTGATGTACTTCTCGTCAAAACGCATCAGGTCGCGGTTCGACAACCGGCTGAATACATTTTTGGATACATAGTCCACGTAAGGAACCGGATTGCCCCGGTAGGCCAGTTCCCGGATGGCCGCCTTCAGATTGGTCATGTCGATCAGTACCTCTTTGTTCAGATCCTGTGTCAGCCGCACAATATATTCCCAATAGATGGTGCGGATGGAGTAATTGGGAATTCTCAGGTAGGTGCTTCCCATTTCAAACTTGCCGATGGTGAGCAGTCCCATGTAAAACAGCAGGGACACAAAGTATTCGGTGTCTTCCAGCCGGTCGATCGAAAACTTACTGACAATATCCGACACGATGCCGTTTTCTTTGGCGATCTCCAGCAACCGTACCCTGTTCTCCTCGTTTTCGACCAGGCGCTGCAACCTCCCGTAGTCGGTTTTCAGGTTGTCGTCGATAATATTTTCCGGAGCGTTCCCATCCTTCAGTATCCGGTTGAAAAAATAAAGGACCATAGACGGATTATACAGCCGGTTCTCTCCGTCTTTATGAAAGAGGTACCCGTTGTAATACCTGTCCATATCCACGTTGATGTGTGCGGGGTTAACGCCTGTTGCCGCCATCATGGTATGCACCTCTTCACGGGTAAAGCCCATCATCTCGTTGTACTGCAGTTCAGGCGTGAGGTTCGCGGCAATATTGAACCCGCTGGTTAGGTCGTCGAGCATCACCGGTGAGATGCCGGTAATAAAGATGCGGTCGAGCACATCGGAGGTGCCGATCTTGAGCGTTTCGTAAAAGTCGCGTACCAGGCCGTTTGCCCTCACCATATGCCGGTACACATCCTCTCCCAACTGGCTGCCCATTGCGATCAGGTCGTTGGCAAAATGGTCGTACTCATCGATCAGCACGTAAATCTTTACTTCGGCCGACTTGGCTGCACTATAAGCCATTAACAACGCATCCAATCCCGGGTTTTCCTCATCAATTTTTGAAATTTGTATTCCGGCATCAGGGAAAAGATCACGGTAAGCGCTCATAAAATTGCGAACAGCATGCTGGACTTTCCATGAAAAGGAAACCTTGAATTCTTCTTCACTGCCGTTTTATATTTTCAATCTGCCTGTTTCTAATATCTACAAATTTAACGATATTTTATTCAAAGGTCGGTCAGCGTGGTGTTATTTCCAGTTTCACCGGTCCGATCAGGCCTGATTTCAAAGAGTCGCCGCGATACCGGGTCGGTATCGTCACATAGTGGTTCGCCAGGGTATTATATACCAAAATCTCCAGACGATTTTCTCCTTCCCTGATGTGGGCCGACAGATCCAACTTCCAGGGTGGTGAAACCAGCACGCCCGCTGTTTTGCCGTTTATCCTGACCTCGGCCGTTGCAACCACTTCACCTAAGTCGAGTACCACCCCGGAGGCAGCCTGTGCTTTTGATAACGAAATGGTTTTGCGGTACCAGGCTCCTCCTGAATAGCATTCAAGCGCTGATCCCTGTGACCAGTCGCCTGTCCTGGAAATACCTGCTTCGCAATCAAGGAGCACAGGTTCAGGGAAAGCGGAACCGCCGTAATCCCCGCGCGATTGTTCCACCCGCAAAGCCACTATTGACCGCCCCGGGACCGACTGATCCAAAACAATCCGGTACTGCGGGGGATAACCTGACGAAATCCGGCTGACTTTGACCGGTCTGCCGTCGATCCAGGCCTTGATGGATCCGGTCACCGTGATGGTCATCGCCTTCAGTCCCGGAGGCGCTGTAAAACGATACCATCCCGCCGGACGCTTATCTTCGGGCAAAACATCAAATGCCGCCCGGTTTTTCAGGTCATTCCACTTCATGGATAACGGCGTTCTCTCTCCGGTTTCGGAAGCTCCTTCTCCGATCACGACAAAATGGCCCCGTCCGGGGTTATTGTAACGCAACAATAACGGATTACCACCTTTCTTCAGTTCCTGATACGACGAAACGTCATTTACTTGCTTCTTATTCAGGAAGACGGCTTCCGGCTTCAGTCCGTCCATCTTGAAGGTTGCCCTGCCGGATTTTTCCGCATACGCGGAGGTCCACAGGTAATAGCATGTCCCTTCTTCTTCCTTCGTATACAAAATCTCGTTAAACTTCTTTTCCGGTTTGCCCAG
>CAZANK010000650.1:0-2245 GCA_964486235.1 uncultured Prolixibacteraceae bacterium
ATTGATACTTATGTGCCTGCTTTTTCGATTGATACGATCTTCTACATATTGAACATTATACCCGTACTAAAGTAAGGCGGAACAACTATGACTTCTACCAATATGACTGGAATACTGATGCTTATTCACAGTTCTCGACCAGTTGGTTTAGGGGAGATGAAACTACCAATAATAGCGCTATTATAGAAGCTTATGCACTTAATGAGGAAATAACCCAACAATATATGCTTGACTGGGCAAAAAAAATTGGCAATCACAATTTATTTGTTTTGGGCGTATATGAATTGATGAGCAGTAAATATGAAATATTCAAAGCCTGGCGGGAGAATGCTGTATTCGATATCGATTATTTATTTGTCGCCCCAGACCTGAATAAGGGCAACACCGGGTCGGGAAGTGAAGACGGACGTATAGGGTATGTCTTCAGGGCAAATTACGATTTCAAAAATAAATATTTGGCAGAATTTAATTCCCGGTACGATGCTTCACCAAGGTTTCCCGAAGATGGGCGATGGGGTTCCTTCCCTTCGTTCTCGGTAGGTTGGAGGATATCTGAAGAGGATTTCATAAAGAAAAATTTACCCGACGTGGACAATCTTAAACTACGGGCCTCTTATGGCCAGTTAGGATATGACAATGTGGGGGATTTTCAATACCTATCAACCTATAAAATATCATCAAAATACCTTATTGATGGGGTGCTTGAAAACGGAGTAAGGATTGCCAATATTTCGAATCCAAATATCACATGGGAAAAAATGACCACCAAAAATGTCGGGCTAGACTTGTCTATGTGGAAAAATAAACTGTCAGTCGGGTTTGATTACTTTTACCGGTTAAGGTCCAATGTATTGGGTAAAAGATCTGTATCTATGCCTGATGTGGTCGGGGCATCTTTGCCGAGCGTCAATTATGCCAAATACGGTAACCGGGGGTTTGAACTGGATTTAGAGCATAGTAACCGGGTTGGTGAATTGACATATAGTATCGGGGCAAACCTGACCTGGACCAGGGAAAAAACAATCCTGGTTGACGAATCTTCGTTTGGAAATGAAGAAGAACGGAGGCGCGGTGAAAAAAGCGGGAAATGGACCAACCGCTGGTGGGGTTTTAAATCTGACGGATTGTTTCAGTCGGAAGAAGAAATCCGGAACTGGGCCGATCAGGATGGTAAAAACAACGCAACAATATTACCCGGCGATATTAAATTAGTCGACTTAAACGGCGATGGAATGATTTCGAACGACGATCAAACCATGATCGGGCGAAGTTCTTTCCCTGAATTGATGTTTGGGCTGAATATTGACATCGACTATAAAAGCTTTTATTTGTATTTTACCCTTAGTGAAAATTCTTCCGATGGAGGCTATTACAATATGACAGCTTATAGTAAAAGCACAGACCTTGTTTTTTGGACATATCCAAAAATCATCACACCCAAAGACAGGTATCTAAACTTTAGTTCGCCTGGCAATATTGTACGGTATAATGATGAATGGGTAATATGTTTTCAGACTTATCCGACTCCTAAACGCGAATCATTTGGAAATGCGAACAGCCGGATTTTTATTATGAGAAGTAAAAATCTGGAAGATTGGGGAGAACCTGAGCTATTAAAAGTAAAGGGCGATGACGTTCCTGAATCCGAAATGGGCAGGATGATTGACCCTTATCTGACTAAAGATGAAAAAACCAATTTATGGTGGTGCTTCTATAAGCAAAATGGGGTTTCAATGTCCTATTCGCATGATTTAGAAAACTGGACTTACGCGGGCCACTGTAAAGCAGGCGAAAATGTTACAATCCTAAAGCAAGGTGATGAATATGTCATGTTTCATTCCCCCTCCAATGGAATTGGTATTAAAAGATCTAAAGCGCTGGATGAGTGGGGCGAGGATATACAATTACTGATCCTTAATCAGGCTAACTGGGAGTGGGCAAAAGGCCGGCTTACGGCAGCAACAGCGATTGATCTGAAAAATGAACCTGGGATTAATAAAAACATTATGTTTTTTCATGGTGATAAATCAGGAGAAGTGCTGAACAGGGCACATAAAGAAGCAAGCCTGGCAATTGCATGGAGTGATGATTTAATCAACTGGTACTGGCCGGGAAAGATTGGTGACAACTAATTCTTTACAGGATAAATAGGTGTTTGACGTGGGAGACGCTTTTGAGAATAATAAAACCAGAGTTTTGGCAGAGACAAATTTAAAAATGGTACGGACCGGTACGGCGAATCAGC
>CAZANK010000651.1:0-2244 GCA_964486235.1 uncultured Prolixibacteraceae bacterium
CAGAGATCAACGGCTCTTTTGCCACGTCGACGCACGACTGGAGCGGCGCAAAACCATCCATCCCGATATCGGCTACCGAAACAGGAAGACGAAGCACATATCTCAGCAAGTCATCTCCCGACACATTGCCGATCAACGCATTTTGCCCCATGACCTTTATCGCGATCACACCAATGTCCCGCTGGGCAGCCAGGGGCAGGAGGTTGTCTTCATTCCCGTTATACCGCGCTGCATTGATCACACACAATACCGCATCGATATCGAGTTCATCAAAAGCTCTCCGGGAGGCGTCGTTCCATTTATGAAAGGAAAAACCGATATTCTTCGCGACCCCTTCATCGCGTAACTTCAGGAAGGCTTTGTAGCCGCCCGAAGCGCCTGACAGTGTTTTCAAATCTTCGACTTTATCGATTCCATGCATGCAGTAAAGATCCAGGTAATCAGTCTTTAGTGTTTTCAACGAGATTTCAATCTCTCTCATCACCCCGTCGTAGGTCCTTTCCAGGGATTTTGAATTGAGAAAGACCTGGTCCCTGTATTTAGGGGCCAGATACTTTCCAAAACGTTCTTCAGCCGATCCTCCGCCATAACTCCGGGCGCAATCGAAATAAGTGATCCCGAGGCTGATGGCATAATCGATCTGCTTTTGCAACGTTCGTTCGTCGGCCACCCAGTTACAATAACGGGACCCGGCGCCAAAACCGATACAGGAAACCATCCTGTCTGTTCTTCCCAGTCGGCGCTTTGGCAGTTCGCCCGGCATGTTCTGACACGGATTCACCGCCGCCCCGGCGACGGCAGGAATCATGACCGCCGACGAAGAAACAGCCGCCGCCTGTATAAATCTTCGCCTTGAAAGTTGATTCTTCATTTCTTCTTTTTGAATCAGATAATTTTTCTGTTTGTCGGATCCCACTCAACCATCCTTTTTTCGACGTATGCCAGATGAGCCATGATGCCCGTGATCCCTTCGTCATAAGCCTTGTCGATATTCACGCTGGGCACCGTATTCTCCCGGATGCAGTTGAGCCACTCCCGCAGGTGAAGGTGTGTCACATCCACCGGCCGCCCGTTGATGGTCGTGGTAGTCAGCCCCCGCGAGGCATAATACTTCTCCGAGGCCGATGTCACCGCATCGATCTGTCCGGCGCCCGGGTTAAAGGTCATCATCGGCGAACCTGTATCGATCATCCCCGAGGCGATCGCCTGTTTGTACTTCTCAGATTCCCGGTCGGCATAAATGACCACATTACTCCCCAGTTCCATCGACCCGTCATGGCCCATGAAGACCCTTCCCCGGCTCCGGCTCGACTGCAGGTTGCCGCTGTAAAGCAGGGTCAGGTCACGGTCGGGGTATTCAAATACACAGTGCAGGGAGTCAGGCATGTCGCGCCCGTCTTTCCAGTAGTAAATCCCTCCCGACGAAGCCACCGTTTTCGGAATGCCGATCTGAAGCAACTGGTTCACGGCATCATATTCGTGCGAAAATAACTGTCCGATCAAACCATGATCATAGTCAAACCACTGGGTCCAACTGTAAAAACGTTCGATGCTGAACGGCACATCCGGCGCCTGGCCCAGCCATTGTTTCCAGTCGATCGTGGTCTCATCGCCCGGCTTGGGGTTGCCGTTCTTATCCAGGTGCCTCACCCACGCTCCTTCCGCACTGTTCCGGTTCGAGGTGGTCTCCACCAGGGTGATCTTTCCCAGGATATCCTTTTTGATGATCTCACGCGCCTGTTTAAAAACAACGCTCTGGGTGATCTGGTGCCCCAACTGGTAGACAATGTTGCTGTTCTTGACGGTCGTATGCAGCTCGTTCAGTTCTGCCTCGGTCAGGGCCACGCACTTTTCACAATAGACGTGCTTCCCGGCATTAGCGGCTTCGATCGAGATCCGCGCATGATGATGATCGGGAGTGGCGATGATCACGGCATCAATATCCGGATCGGCCAGCATCTCCTGATAAGTGCGGTAACGCTTCACCGGCAGCTTCGGCGAATTTTCGCCCCCGGGACGAACGTCATTTCCCGCTGTTTCAATGCCAAGTTGGGCGTGAAGGTCAAATACATCACAGATCCCCGTCACGGCCACATGCAGACACTCCTGCTCCAGCCACCCCTTCAATGTGCCGTTCTCCATCCTTCTTTTCGTATCGTCGGGGTGCATAAATCCCAGCGCATTGGATAACTGCCTGGCCCTGGTGCCGAAGCCGATAAAACCCACCCGGATCAAATCGCCTTT
>CAZANK010000652.1:0-2243 GCA_964486235.1 uncultured Prolixibacteraceae bacterium
GCCATAACTACTGATAAAAACAAAAATCTGGATGTTGTTTTTTTCATCTGTTTATTTGTTCGCAAAAGCGCCAGGGCACCGGGTTTCCCCGGTGTCTTCGCGCCCATGATTAATTTATATAGATGATCAATAGGGTTTTCCGGTTCCCTGAAGCACCCAGATTTTCGACCAGGCACTGTTGTTGCTTTCTTCGTCGCCTAAAAATCCGGTTGGTTCAAGCTTCGAGATCGCCTCATTCGCGTTGGCTTCATTCTTTTCGATTTCATCGTTCAGATGATAATAGAAACGAAGCGGGAGTGCGGGTCTTTTCGCCAATTCGCCGGCCTCCAGTGCGGGGAGTCCCGTTCTTCGCCAGTCAAACCAGGCTTCGGCGGCAGCCGACCAGCTTGCAATCCACTTTTGCGTCATGATGCTTTCGAGGCCTGAATAAGGCGCATTGCTGCTATAACTGCTGAATGCACTTCCGATTCCCCAGGCATTGAACGACTGCTGGATCCCGCTGGCGTAATGCGCTTCGGGCGTTCCGGGAGCCCAGCCATGGATAGCGGCTTCGGCGAGGATAAAGTGAACCTCGGCGGCCGATATCAGTCTCATTTGCAGCAGACCACCTTGGCTTGCCTTGTAAAGATTGCTGAGTTGCGAAACATGAGGATTGTAGGTGCCCTGTCCGGCGTCGGGCTTCTTGTTATAAATCTGGGCCACCCTGCACCCCGGGGGTATTCCCACGTACTCCTGGTCGAAGTCGATACTCACGCCATTGGTTGCCAGGTAGGCGTCGGCCACATCCTGTGAAATTTCCCGTTTCCCGTTTACGACGCGGTCAACGCCGTTTCCGCTGACCAACAAAAATGGGGTTTCAACTTTATTGGCCCATACGCCAAGCCTCGGGTCGTTCAGTCCCTGGAGGGTTTCCACCAGCGTGGCGCAAAGTTTTATCCGCATGTAGCTTCCGCTCGGGGAAACGTCAAATACCGTGTTGGTGGGCCATGAGTCACCGGCAGCCGCCCCGATGTACCCAATATTGGCATCGTCAGCCGACGTGGTGATCAGCGGATATTTCCCGGGGTCGGAGGTGATTTTCCGGATACCCGTTTCGGCGAACCCGGGCTCCTTCACCGACAGGCGCATATAATAGCGGAGTGCCAGGGAGTTGGCCAGCTTTCTCCATTTGGCCGCATCTCCGTGGTAAAGCACGTCCTGGGTCGTGTTGATATTCGCGTAGTCGGCGGCGCTTTTTGAAAGAAGCGTGTTGGCTGTTTCCAGATCGGCAAGGATTCCGTGATAGATGTCTTGTTGCGCATCGAATTTGGGTTTGAAAAAGGCAGATCCCTGTTCAGCCTTCAGGGCATCGGTGTAGGGAGCGTCACCCCAAAGATCAGTGATCAGCCCGAATGTGTAGGCTTTCAAAATCAAGCCGGCACCCTGGTGAAACTCATATCCGCCTGCCACTGCTTTGTTGTAGTATTCGTCGGCGTTTCGAAGGATTCCGTAATATCCCGACCAGCTTTGACCGGTGTTGTTCCAGTCATAGCTGTTGTGCCCGCCAGACCATCCGTCTTTCTGGGTATGCTGCATCAAGCCTGCAAGATCGCCAAAGCCCAGTCCAAGAACCGTTTGTCCGGCCCCGGTCAGGATGGTCGGCAGCAACAGGTTCAGGTCGGCAACCTCCGGGGCAATGTCGTTCGGGTTGATGTTTAATTCGGTGAGGTCCTTACATGAAATGGCAATCGTAAAAACGAGTGTCAGAATAAAAACGAGGCCATTTTTTATATTTTTCATGATCGTAATTTTTACTGGTTAGAAAGAGAAGCTTAATTTGAACCCGATGGGAACAGCCCAGGGTTCGACATTGTATCGTTCAACGCCCTGGCTGAATCTTCCGCCGCTTTCTGCCTGGAACGCCCTTTCCGGGTCTACCCCCAACGCCGAATCTTTGGTCCACAGAATGATGTTGCGGCTGTAGACCGAAAAATTGACATCCGTCAGGCCCCATTGACGGGCGATGCTGTTGGGCAGCCGGTAACCCAGAGACACTTCCCTCAGTTTGATGTAATCGGCGTCGAAAAGGTTCGATTCGCCAATCTCCCATGGGTAGTTCAGTGCAGAGGGCAGGAAATAAGTGCCTTCGCCGCCTAAATTTTCGATGTACCCCAGGAAATTCCCGTTGTTGTCGGTGTTTTCGATGACCCCCGGTGCGAAAAAGCCGTCATACACAGTGGTGCCGCTGTATGATTCCGTGCATC
>CAZANK010000653.1:0-2236 GCA_964486235.1 uncultured Prolixibacteraceae bacterium
GTCATGTATGCCGCGCTATTCATCCCTTCGCCTGTTGTGTTTCCGCAGGTCGAATTTGCCCGGATCATCGGAGGGATCATTCTCCTGAGCGGCCTTTTGACCCGAAGTATCACGATCGGACTGGTGTATATTATCCGCGGTGGCGCGAGGCGGCAAATCCACGCCGAAACCCTGGTCACCGAAGGGATTTACAGGGTCTGCCGCAACCCGATGTACCTCGGAAACCTGTTGCTTTTGCTGGGCTTCGGATTGTTCGCGAACTCGCTGTTGTTCGTTTTGATTTTCTTTCCTTTATTCGTTTTCATTTATTTCGCGATCATCCGGGCTGAAGAAGCATTTCTGACCGGAAAATTCGGGGACCGGTTCCTGGAATACAAGCGTCAGACAAATGCCCTTTTGCCACGGCCAGGTGGCCTGAAAGATGCTTTCAAGGGTCACCGGTTTAACCTGAAGAAGGTCATCAGCAAGGAACATAACTCGTTGTTCCTTTATTTTGAAGGGATCCTTCTCCTCCTGCTCCGTGATCATTCCGTTTCACCGGCTGTGTTTTGGATCAGTTCCGCGGTGATCACGTTGATTTACGTGGCTGTAAAATTACTGAAGCGCAAAAGGATGCTCGAATAACCAACTCCTGATCCGTTCAAGCTTTTCGTCCAAAGGCATATAGCCGTCCAGCCAGTGAATCACCGTTCCCTGACGCTCCATCCGCCGGAACCACGTCATCTGACGCTTTGCAAACTGGTGAATCGCGGTTTCCAACTGGGCGAACATCTCCTGATAGCTCAGTTTTCCTTCAAGATGCCATGTCAGGTATTTGTATTCCAGTCCGTAGTAGGTAAGCTGGTCCGGTGTCAGTCCCCCTTCAAGCAATGCCCGGACTTCATCCAGCATCCCCTGACCGAGCCGTTGTTTTAACCGTTCGCTGATCCGTTTTCGCCGGCTGGGCCTGTCGAACCTGACCCCCACCACCAGTCCGTTGATAGGGGGCATCGTGGTATCCTGATCCGGGTGTTGCTGAAGATAATCCTCGATTTCGATTGCCCGGACCGCCCGTTTTGGACTGTCAATATCCGTCGTGTTATGCAATTTTGGCCGGTACCGTTTCAAAATTGCGGTCAGCTCGTCAAGACTGGATGATGCCAAAGACCGGCGCAATACTTCATTGTGGGGGACCTGGATCAGGCTGTAACCCTTCAACACCGCCTCCAGGTACAACCCGCTTCCCCCGCACAAAACAGGAAGCTTACCCCGCGAAGTGACATCCGCGTAGGCGGTCAAAAAGTCACGCTGGTATTCAAATACATTGTATTGCCTGCCGGCATCGACCAAATCAATCAAGTGAGAAGGAATGATTTGTCCGTCGACTTCATAGTCGGCGTAATCCTTACCGGTTCCCAGATCCATCTGCCTGTACACCTGCCGGGAGTCGGCCGATAAGACCTCACCGTCAAAACGCCAGGCCGCATGAGCGGCCAAGGCAGTCTTTCCTGAAGCCGTGGGCCCAAGAATAGTGAGCAGTGCATATTTTCGGTGTTCCATAAGCAATCTTTGACAGGATATGCAAAATAATGTATTTTTGCAACGTAAAACCAGCAATTATGGATTTTAAACAACGCTACATTTCTCTTTTCCTCGACATAAAATACCTCATCCTTGAACCAAAGAAATTCTGGCATCACAGAAAACCGGACACCCTTCCGGCAAACGCGGTTACACAGGTTTTCTTACCATTGGTGGTACCGGTTGGTCTGGCTGTATTTCTGGGAGAAGTCATCAACAGGCCGGAAATCTTATGGTCGTTTGCTGTTTTTAAGGGGATCAGGGAAATGGTCAGCTATTCGCTGCAATTGCTTGTCGCAGTCCCCGTTTTGGCGGTGTTGCTGAAAAACTTCGGCGGCACCCCCAACAGGAAAACAGTCACGGTTGTTCTTGTCTATACCCTGGTACCCTTTTTGCTGGTGTCATTGATCACCGGCATTTTTCACGCCTTGTATATCGTTAGCATCGCCGGCTTGTACGGTTTTTATCTTTTTGCCATTGGCGCTCTCGATATCCTTGAAATCCCCACGGAGAACCAATCGCGGTACGTGATCCTGGCAATTCTCCTGATGATCCTTATTTTTGGACTTGTAAACATCTTCTGTTGGAGACTTTTTCACGCATTCTTTCCTTATGGCGCATAAATCACAAAATATCAACATCAAAAACAGACGGGCCTTTTTTGACTACGACATCC
>CAZANK010000654.1:0-2229 GCA_964486235.1 uncultured Prolixibacteraceae bacterium
GGTCAGGTTCTTCAACCGCATGTAGGCCGCATTCTGCACATAGCGCGATTGCGGCTGAATATTCTTTTTATCATGCGATGCCAGGTGAGGAGCGGCAAAGTAGGCATCGCGATTGTCTTCGCTCCAGGTTTCCGTTAAAAAATACTTTTCAGCCGCTTCAATGGTAAACGGATAAAAAGTACTCCAACTGTCATTAGCAGGCAAATAGTCCCTGAACAATCCCTGGAAAAATACATTCAGCGTCCAATTTTTATATTTTACTTCCGGATTAATTCCAAAAGAATACCTTGCGGTGGTATTGCCAATGATCTTCCGGTCGCCGGGATCGGCCAGCGTCATGCTTCCGGCGGTGATGGCGTTATCGTCGTTCAGATTGGCATAACGAATATCACCCGGACGCCAGTCCGAGCCTAATGACGACTGGTCGGGAGCCGAGGCCACTTCTTCTTCCGATTGAAAAATTCCCTGGGTTTCATATCCCCAGATTTCACCCAATTTTTGTCCCACGTAATATTCTTCCAACGACCCCGTCGGGTTTTCATATTTGGTGATCTCAGAGGTATTATCAGAAAGAGCAAAGTTTATGCGATATTGCCAGTTTTCTCCGATTTTGTCATGCCAGGTGACTGATAATTCCCATCCTTTTGTCCGCAGGTCGGCTGCATTTTCCTGGGGTGCATCTGTTCCGAGAATATCCGGATATTTCACAGTCATTAACATATCTTTCGTATCCCGAATATATGCGTCGGCTGAAATATCCAATCGCTGGCCAAACAAAGAAATGTCCAACCCGATATTTTGGGTGGCCACTTTTTCCCACGTTAAAGAGGGGCTGACCAGCCCGGCTGCAGAAACATACGGAATCTGTCCCGACGACAAAATGTATTTAGACAACCCGGATCCCATTGTTGTGATGTAAGGATAAAAATCGCTTAATAATTGATTTCCAAGTTCACCATAAGACGCGCGGATTTTTAAATTATCCAGCCATTGTCTGGTTTCGCTCATAAACGGTTCATTCGATATCCTCCATCCTAACGACAGGGACGGAAAGAACCCGAAACGGCTGTCTTTAGGGAACCGGGAAGTGCCGTCATAGCGCCCGTTGGTTTCCAGCAGGTATTTGTCTTTAAAAATGTAGTTCAAACGGTAAAATGCACTCCGCAGGGCGACATGCGATTTTCCCCCTTTGGTATACTGAGTTCCCATGGTTGCGTTCAGGTCGGGAACAGATGGCGTCAGTAATGACTGTGCTTTTGCATAAACCGAAGAGTTGCGCCCCCATTCCTGGTTAAAACCCGCCATCGCTTTCAGATAATGATCTGAAAAATTATCGAAGGTATATTCTCCATAAGCATTAAACACGTAGTACTGGTTGTAGTCGGCTTGATTCTCGATGTAGTCATTACTGGTTTCGCCATTCGTCACCAGACCGCTTGCCGTAAGATCGGCTGAGGAAATGACATCTACTTTACTTAGCACCATTTGATAATCCCTGTGATACGTGTTGTACGAAAAATCGCCCCTGAGTTTAAAGCCTTTAAAAGGCGTAATCGTGGCTCCCTGGGTCAGCCAGATATCGTTGGTCGTGAAGGTTTTTCGCCCGCTGTCCAAATAAGGAAGAATCGTGCCATCGGAATACATCCCGATGTATTGAGCAAACTGATCCTGGTCGCCCGGTTCGAGATAATAGTCAAGATCCGGGAACTCGATCATCTGAAGAGGGGTGATCCTTACGATTGAATTCAGATCATAGTTCTTTGCATTCGGTTTATCACTCATCTGGGCGTTGAAGACTATTTTTTCATCGAGGGTAAGCCAGTTGTTGATTTTAAAATCGGCCTTCATCAAAACATTGTAGCGCTTATACTTTTCATTCTTGTCCGACATTTTTAAATAACCATCTTTATTGAGGTATCCGAACGATACAAAATAAGAGGCCTTATCGGAGGCTCCTGATACGGACATGTCATATTTTTGCTGTGGAGAAAAATCAGTAACGATCCGGTCCCGGAAATTGTTATAGCCATAAAAACGTAGAACGCCGTTAACTACTCCCCATGCATTTTCTTCGGTCGGGTTTTCAACCCATTTTCTTGTTCCTTCGATATAATCATCATCAAATGCCGGTTGTCCGGAGGTGCGTATCGATGCCTTATTCCTAAGCGTAACATAGTCGTACGGATTGGTCATGATGTTCAACAAACTGATCGGTTTAGCCATAGACGG
>CAZANK010000655.1:0-2228 GCA_964486235.1 uncultured Prolixibacteraceae bacterium
TTTTCTATCGGGCGATTTGACCCCCAAAGACGCTGTCAATGCAGCCGCATGGCAGGGAAGATGCCTGGCCGGACAAGGGAAACCCTGGGATTTGATGGCCTGGAGTTTCACCGGCGAATGGTCAACCACGAACCTGATGGCCACTCCCAAATCGGCCCTTCAACTATGCCAGGAAGCGGCGGAAGTCATCAGCATGGGCGGAGGTTTTCAAATTTATTTCAGGCAAAACAAAGACATCTCGTTTCAACGTGATGGTTTCGATGTGATGAAAGAAGTGGCTGATTTCGTCCTTCCGCGCAGGGATTTTTGCAAGGGGCTGCAACCTGTTCCGCAAATTGCCGTACTTTATTCCACGGCAGGCTGGAAAAACAAGGTCGACGTAGTTTATCACGGCGACACTAAATGTCAGGAAGGAATTTTGTGTGCCCTGCTGGATGGACAACACGCGGTCGAAGTACTGATGACACACCGGTTGAAGGAGCGGATGGACGAATTTCCGGTCATTGTAATCCCGGAATGGGAAACACTGGAACCCGAAATGAGCACGCGGCTGAAAGATTATGTAAAAAATGGCGGTCATTTGCTGGTGATCGGCGCCGAAGCCACCCTCCTGTTTGACGATATTCTGGGCGTGAAAGAGGTGAAACCGACCGAAGCAGGCAAAGATGGTCTTGGATATAATCACCGGTTCGTGCAAATCCTTGATAAATGTCGGGGTATTACCTGCCTGCCGGGAACAAAACCAATTGCTGAATTTTTTACCGCAACCGATTCGCGGTACAGAAACGGGGTTGCCGCAAGCATTTCAGGTTACGGAAGCGGGATGGTAGCCGGGATATATGCCGATTTGGGAAGTACTTACAAAAAAAACACGTCCCCGGTTATTCGCGACTTGCTGACCGGGATGATCGAACAGCTTTTTCCCGAAGAAATGGTGAAGGTCGATGGTTCGCATAAGGTACACGTTGTCCCCGGCAGGATTAACGACGCGCTGCTGGTTCACCTGATCAACACTTCCGGCGACCATGCCAATCCGAATGCAAGCTGTATCGAAGAAGTCCCGGTATTACGAAGGCTGAAGGTTTCCTTGACTACCGGCAAAAAGCCAAAAGCCGTGGTTTTGCAGCCGGAGGGAGTGTCGGTCGATTTCGACTATGCAGACGGAAAAGTGAATTTCATGATTTCTGAATTGAAAATCCATACGGCGGTTGCCTTTTGCTTATGAATTATTGAAAAATGATAAGGTGATCTCGATGAGCATCGAAGAAGGCGAAAAGATGATCGAAGCCGCCAACAAATACAACCGGATTGTCCAGTGCGGGACCCAGAACCGGAGCGGCGATTTTGCCTTTTCGGCGCGGGATTACATTAAAAGCGGGAAACTGGGCAAGATCTTCGATGTAAAGGCTTATTGTATCTTCCAGGAAGCCAAGCCCTTGCTGATGAAAGAAGATTCACCGGTTCCGCAGGGACTGAATTGCCCTAAACCCAAATTGATTCATCTGCGTAAAACAGCGAAACCGGAACATGATGAAACCATCTTTAATACCCGTTTTACTTTTTATACTGGCAGCCGTGAACACCATTTCCGGAGAGCTTAAGGCTGAGAACAGAGAGGAAGTGGTCATTGAAAACGCATCAATGCGCCTGGTACTTGGGAGAAACGGGCTGGCCTTGAGCCTTGTCCACAAACCGACTGGCCAGGAATGCCTGTTCCCGGGCACAAAAACGCCGGCGTTTTCCATTACCCAGTACCGGCCGTATGACAATGAGCTGCAACTAAAAGATCCTTGTCGGGAACATATCCTGTTGGTTGATGAAAAAGGGCAGTTTGAACTGCAAGCTTATGATCAAATAGAGGGCGCCGCTCAGGGAAACACTGACATCCGGGCATTTATTTTCAATCGTTCCGGCAAAACGTATGTTGTGTACAGTCATAATTCAGGTGAAGGGAAATTAGCGCTGAAGCCCTGCAACGGTAAAGTGCATTTATTTAAGGAATTGGGGTGTGAAATTCCGGTTCGCGAAGAAAATGATTTAATAATTATTCCTGCCGGGGACCGCTATTACCTTGAAATGGATGTGGACAAGGGAGGGGCGATTGCGACATTCAGAGATGCACAGGTTTTATAAGAGAGTTATTCCAATGAATAAAAAGTATTTATTTTTCAGGATCTTAGTCTTTGTGGTGTTGAATGATTGTTTCTTGAATTGCACGGAACTGTCTT
>CAZANK010000656.1:0-2226 GCA_964486235.1 uncultured Prolixibacteraceae bacterium
AGGTACGTAGACTTTACTTCCCAATTGTCCGGATCCGCATCTTCATACAATTTCTTCGAATTCACCGGCGTGCAGGTGAACATCCCGTCCAGATTCCTACCTATCCCGCACTGCATAGCGATATCAAACAAATCCAGTCCGCTGTAAAAAACGGAAAAATCATCCGTGCCAAAATGACTGCGCCGCATTTCGAGAATTAACCCCAGGTTGGCGGTTTTTATCCCTTTGATATTGGGGACATCGGCCAGCGCCTTCATCATCCCGAATGTCACCGGCGACTGGGTCACCGAAGGCAGATCGTAAATGTAAACCGGGTATTTCGACACTTTGGCCAACAGTGTGAAGAACTGAACAATCCCGTCTGTATTGACTTTATAGTAAAAAGGCGCCGTAGCCACCACGCCGTCGATCTTTAAAGCTCCCAGGGCGTCGATCCTGTCCCTCACCCGCGAAACCGAACAATCCATCACGCCTACCATCACGGGTAATCGTTGTCTCACCGTTTCCACACATTGCCTGGCAACTTCCGGGTATTCCCTGCTCCTTACACTTGCCATATTACCCATCGACCCCATGCAAAGAAGCCCTTTGGCCCCTGCATCGATCATCAGTCCGATCTCTTTTATGAAACTTTCGGCAATAAGCTTTCCCTCATCGGTGACGGGCGTCCCTAAAGCGGGATAAAAACCATTCTCCATTTTTTGTGTTGTCATTTTGGTCTCTTTATGGTTATTCTACAACGTGCATGATCGCAGTCAATTTCTGATTCATACGTAAACCCCAGCCTCTCGGCCACCGGCTTGTATAACGCCGGACAGTGATCGCAGTAAGAATGATAAGGAGTCATGTATTTTAATTCCAGAAGCATCCCTTTGGAAGGGCACTTGTGCATATCGATACTGAATTCTCCCCTGTCTTCATCCAGGATCATCGTAAAATCGGCTGCCTCTTCATTCAGCGAGTGGGACCAGTACGTATAGCATCCGGCTAAACCTTCTTCTTTCATCAGTCTTTGCAGGGAATCCTTCAGATAGATATCGGATAACCTGGCCCAAAATTTCTCCACTTCACTCCGGCCTCCGATCGCCTCCAGGAATTTGAACCCTTCACTGTAGGCCGGTATAAATTCGGTACATGAAATCATTTCTTTCTGTCTTTATCAATTCATTTCCTGGTGAATCGTTGTTTACAGGCACCCGTTTCGGCATCAAAGTATTCAAGCTTATACTCAAACGGTGTATTCATGCATAATGTCCTGTAAACCGAACGATACGTTTCTTCATAATACGGGCAGGGCTTTTGCCCTTTGGCCCTGATATGCGTAATACCGGGGCAGGCATCCTGACTGATCTCCAGAACGTTTTCGCCATAATTGATCTTTACCGGCCATTCCTCCTTTTCATAAATGCCGGTAAAGTACCTGTAAAGCGCACCCAGGTCGCCCGTTTGCAGTTCCCGTTTAAGCGGCTGATGATAAGCTTCAGCATATTGACCCAGGTATCCGATCAATTTTTCTTTGCCGAAATTTTCATAGATGTAACTCAATAAGATGTTCATCGATAAGTGAAAATCCTTATGCAGGTATTTGTTGTCGGAGGCTTTTCGCTCCATGACTTTCCTGCGGGGTGATGTCTGATTCCTCATTCTGTTTTTAATGTGTTTTACTCGTATAACCACGATTTACCAAGTAACGTGACATTGGTAACTGACAAGCCGGTACCCTGGGGTCTGTTCCCTGCACAGTAGCTTAATAAAACATTCTTCTTACCGACAAAATGAATGGCGATATAACAATACCATCCATCCGGATCATCATGGATATTTTTGAGATACTTCCAGGTTTTCCCTTCATCTTTGGAAACCGCCGCCGTGAGCGGAGTCCGCTTATCTTTTATCTGGAGATTTGACCCGTCATTATTATTCCATACCAAAAGCCAGTCGCCGGTTCCCGGAATTTTTTCAATCGTGGCAGGAGAGATGGGTGAAGGGATATTGCTTGTCTCTATAGGACTCCATGTTTCTCCCCGGTCGGAAGAAAAAGACAATTGCTGAAACCCTCCGCTTGCCCGGATATACATCATGACCCGCCCATCCTTTAACCCGATCAGCCCGGGTTCCTGGGTAATGATGTCGGTCGTATTGGGTACTTTGGCACTTGAAAACCAGGTTTGGCCATTGTCATCGGAATAATAGCTGTATAAATCGCCCTGCTTCTTCCAGCTGCCA
>CAZANK010000657.1:0-2225 GCA_964486235.1 uncultured Prolixibacteraceae bacterium
AAAGTAAATCCTATCCATGCACACTGGAATGGGACACAACACGTTTCCCTGATCCGGCTGATTTTGTTTCTGAGTTGAAGAATTTGGGAATTCATTTGAATTTATGGACTAACCCGTATATTTCACCTGACTCGCCGATCTATAATCAATTGAAGCCTTTGACCGGAACACATACGGTATGGGGAGGTGTTGTTACTGACCTGACATTGCCGGAAGCTCAGGAGATTATAAGAAATCAACTGGAAAATGATCAGGTATCAATCGGTGTCTCCGGCTATAAAATCGATGAATGTGACGGATATGATTACTGGCTATGGCCGGATGCAGCGAAATTTCCATCCGGGACGAGTGCGGAACAACTGCGTCAAACTTACGGCGTATTACTCCAAAGGATTACCACGGATCTGTATCACCGGAAGAACACCCGGACCTATGGTCTGGTAAGGGCGTCTAATGCAGGAGCTTCATCTTTTCCTTATGTGATTTACAATGATTATTACAGTCATCGGGATTTCGTTACGGCTCTTATAAACAGTGGTTATTCGGGAGTACTATGGACTCCTGAGGTCAGAAATTCCTCAGATGCAGAAGAATGGATCAGACGAATTCAGACAGTCTGCTTTTCCCCCATGGCGATGATCAATGCCTGGGCTGATGGAACCAAGCCCTGGTCTTTCCCGGAGGTAGAAAGAGCAGTAAAGGCAAACGCATTATTGCGGATGCAACTCATGCCCTACTTTTATTCGGAATTTGCCAAATATCACTTTGAAGGAACACCCCCTTTCCGGGGAATGAATCTGGAGCCTGGCTTCAATGCAACATCTGAATTTGATTTACATAATGTAAACCAGAAAGAAGATTCAAGTCAGATCAGACAATCTCATGAAATCAAAGATCAGTACATGGCCGGCGAATATCTCTTAGTGGCCCCGGCATTTAAAGGACAAACGAAAAGAGACGTTGTTCTCCCCAAAGGTAAATGGTATGATTTCTATACCGGTGACTATGTTGGGAATGGCGGGATCATCAGTGTGACAGCCCCAACTGATCAAATACCGGTCTTTGTAAAAGATGGTGGTATTATTCCATTGATGCCTCCAATGCTTCATGCTCCTGCCAGGGGAGAGAAATTCGATCTTGAAATTCGGTATTATGGTACTAAACCCGGTTTCTATAAACTATATGACGATGACGGGGAAACCTACAATTATGAAAAAGGAGATTATTCCTGGCGGGAGATTCGCGTACGAGCTGATCATGACGGGAAGCCTTCAGGGATCATTTCAAAAGCAGAAAAAGGAAAACCTGACAATATCCGAAAAGTGAGTTGGAAGATCATGACTGTTAATCCATAATAATTTAGTTCAAACCATGGCTTGTGATACCTGATTGCACTTAATTAAATTGAAAAAAACATGAAACGAGCCATCATTACCTCTCACACAAGAGCATGACTGTTTCGGGAGCTCCATGCGTTGAGCAACTTAATTAAAAAGCTGAAAATGATATGCAAATCGCACAAAATTAACTTAAAGGAAGAAACACATGAAATCAAGAGAACGAATATTGACGGCTATCGGTCATAAAGAGCCTGACAGGGTCCCTGTTGATTTAGGAGCAACACCCAGTTCAGGAATTTCGGTTGTAGCTTACCAAAATCTTATTCAATATCTTGGCAAGGCACACCTTGAAACATACGTCTATGATGTGATCCAAGAGGTTGTTCAACCCGAAATGGAATTACTTGACTATTTTGGTGTGGATGTAATCGATATTGGAAGACATTTCAATACCAATAAAGACTATTGGCACAAACTGGAAGTAATTCCGGGTTATGAGGCGCTATATCCGAAATGGTTTAATGTCAACCAACTTGAAGACGGGTCTCAAATTACTTCCGGAACTGGAGGGGAAGTAATTGGCCGGATGCCGTTTGGGGCAACCTTTTTCGACCAGACCATTTTCCCCTATCAAAATGGATATCCAAAAGACTACAGAAACCTGGCTGCAGATATGAAACGTACGATTTGGGGCGGATTTGGCTTTACGCCCTGGGATTGGGCCGAAAAGAAGGATTTTTGGAAACTGTTGCGCGAAAAGACCATTGATCTAAAGCAGAAAACCGATAAGGCGTTACTGTTGGGAATCGGCTGTAACTTGTTTGAATGGGGAACTTTTATCCGCAGAATGGATAATTTCCTGATGGATTTGCTTGCAGAACCGGA
>CAZANK010000658.1:0-2225 GCA_964486235.1 uncultured Prolixibacteraceae bacterium
AGTCCTTCCCAAACCGGTCCGCAGGCCATCGAGGCATCTCCGATGTTGGCAACGATGATCCCTTCCTTGCGGTTCACTTTTTTGAAGAGTGCCGCGCCCACGGCGATATCGCCCGAGCCACCGACAATGGCATTGTTCGGATAAACGCCAAAAGGAGTGAAAAAAGCGTGCATCGACCCGCCCAGTCCGCGGTTAAAGCCTGTCTCGCGGGCAAAAATTTCGGCCAGGGTTCCGTAAATCAGAAAACGGATAGCCATCTCCTTCACCGGTCCCTGAAAGCTTGTCCTGACAGGACCCAGGGTCTTCCCTTCAAAATGACTTTCCATGATCCTGGTCAACTGATCGTCATTCAGTTTATGAATAGCCGACAAACCTTTGGCCAGGATCTCGCCGTGCGAACGGTGAGAGCCAAAAATAAAGTCGTCCACACCAAGGGTGTACGCCATGCCCACCGCAGCCGCTTCCTGCCCGATCGACAAGTGCGCAGGCCCGGGATGATTATAGGGAACCCTGTTGTATTCGCCTTTGATCTTGATCTCGTTAAGCATGGTTTCAAACTCCCGGATAATCACCATATCCTGGAAAATATGAAGAAATTCTTCTCTGGAGAAATTTGCTTTCTCCTCTTCAATACTCTTGTTGTACTGATTGACAGGAACAGGCCTGAAGGTAACCTGACCGGCCTTCCTGACTTCTTTTGGATCGATAAACTGGATTTTGGGCATATTGTATAACTATTATGATTTTTCGCTTATTATGAAAGTTCACGAGCCTCTTGCCATGCCTTGATGTCCTCAAAGCGTTCGATTTTCGCCATAACTTTGAACTTTAAACTTTAAACGTCGAACTGAAAGACCGTTTCCCGGATAATCTCGCTCACGGTTGGGTGCGGGAAGACGATTTCCTGCGCGTCCTGCACACGCAGTTGCGCTTCGATGAGTCCGCATGCGCCCCAGATCATTTCCGAACATGCACCGCCGACCAGGTGCACGCCAAGAATCTCCCGGTACTTTTTCCCGACAACCACCTTGCAGAACCCGTCCTTTCCTTCATTCTCAGCGATAAAGCGTCCGGCATAAGCCATTGGGAGGCGTCTTACTTCCACGTCCACGCCCTGCGCACGGGCTGCCGACTCCGTCAACCCTACGCCGGCGATTTCCGGGTGCGTATAAACCACGGCCGGGATCGCGTGATAACGCATCACATCCTTTCTTCCCAGCATGTGGTTCACCGCCACTTCTCCTTCACGGCTGGCCGTATGGGCCAGCAACGAAAAGCCGGTGACGTCACCTGCCGCATACACATTCGGGATGTTGGTCCGGCAACAGGGATCGATTTTTATCCCCCGTGGTGAAAATTCCACGCCAATATTCTCCAGTCCGATTCCGGTGACGTTGGGCCGGCGGCCCACAGAAAGCAACACCTGGTCGCCGGTCACCGAATGAACCTGTCCGTCTTTCTCAAACAGGACTTCCTTGCCGTTCAGCCGGGTCACTTTCGCCTGAAGGTGATAACAGATACCCCTCCTGGTGAATTCACCGCGCACAAAGGCCGCGATCCCTTCATCAACCCCGTTCAGGATTTCAGGAAGCATCTCGATGACTGTCACCTGGGTGCCCATGGCGTGAAAGAAATCGGCAAACTCACTCCCGATCACGCCTCCTCCGATGATCACCAGGTTTTTCGGCAACCCTTTTAACCGGAGAATCTCCCGGTTGGTCAGCACCTGCCGCGAATCCAGGCCAGGGATGGGGGGAACTGCCGCCTCCGAACCGGAGCAAATCAGCAGCCGGGTGGCCTGGTAATCCTTCCCTCCGGCCGTGATGGTGATGACGGTGCCTCTTTTTTCCTTGATCACCGCTTCATCCATGACCACTTCGGCTTTGGCATGTTTCATTTTAGCGCCCACGCCTGCAACAAGTTTGCGGACGACCTTGTCCTTGCGCTTCATGATCTTTTCAAAATCGGCCGAAACACTGCCGGCATGAATCCCGTAAAGAGCTGCCTCCCTGGTCGTTTCCAACACCTTGGCCGAATTCAACAGCGTTTTGGTCGGGATACAACCTTCATTGAGGCATACCCCACCCAACGCCCTCTTGTCGAAAATGACCACGCGAAGGCCCTTGGCCCCTGCGCGCTCCGCAGCTACATATCCCGCGGGACCACCCCCGATAATGGCTAAATCGAATTGATTACTCATGTTTATATGATCGATCGTTAGATAT
>CAZANK010000659.1:0-2213 GCA_964486235.1 uncultured Prolixibacteraceae bacterium
GTTCCCCTACGGCTTGCCTTACAATCAAACCGGGTATTCTACCCCCCAGGCTTATACTGACATTGGAAGCAGGAATATCGGCCAGTTTCTCCGCTTTCAATGTCGATACCGCCGATGTTAACGACGTTTTTCTCTGGGTGCCGTAGCCGATTGTCACGACCTCTTCAATCCCAACGGTTTCTTCCTCCATCTTTACATGGATACTGATTTTGTCACCAACGGCAATCTCCTGTGTTTTCATGCCCACAAAGGAGAACACCAGAACGGCATTGGCAGGTACGCCCGACAGGGTATAATCACCATCGGCTCCTGTAATGGTACCGAAGGAAGTATTTTTTATCACGACCGTAACTCCCGGCAGCGGCGCCCCGGAAGGATCGGTCACCTTGCCGGAAACCTCCCGCACCTGCTGCGTGCTGATTTGACCTTCAGCAGGCGACAACACAACCTGGCGGTTATAGATTTTGTAGGTGATGTTGGTATTTCTCAACAATTCATCCAGCGTTTTCCCGATATCCTGATTTTCAACCTTGATGTTTATACGCTGGGTCACGTCGACCAGCTTCCCGTTGTATAAAAAATAATAATCCGACTGGTCTTCAATGACGTTGAGCACATCTTCGATCGCAGAGTTTGCTTTTGTCAGTGTGAACCTGATGTCCTGTGAATATCCGTCACTTGCAAAAATCTGGACTACAGAAAGCAAAATAACACCTAACGTTACTTTCATTTTTCTAAAAATTTTTTTAAGCGGGATACAAGTATCCGCTTCCCCATACCGGGAATGATTTTTTTTCATAAATTTGTCCTATTAAGGTTAATACTTTAATCACATCCTGTCCCAACAGGATTTTTTGAAAGGGAAGTTGCGAGCTTCCCTTTTTTGCTGATTCGTAGTTGTTTTTATTCCATATTTTTATCGTTTTGACAAGATTACTTTCCTTTTGCTGAATGAAGTATCATTCATCTGCGTACCGGGAATGACCCGATAAGTGATCGGAGAGCTGTATGAAAGAAGTTCCAGCGCTTCTTCGAGCGACTCTCTTTCGAAAGTGGCGGTAAAAATATACCCGCTTCGCGCCAATTCATCATCAAAGGTGACCTCCGCGTTGTACCACCGCCCAAGCCTCACCGCAACATCGTGTATATCATCATTTTTCAGGACCAGCCTCCCATCAACCCACGCTAAATATTTACCGCCTTCTGTTTTTTGGATCCTGTATCCTTTTTTGTTCCTGTCCACGATCACCGTTTCCTTTTCCCCTAACGGAACCGTCTGTACCCGGGTCCCTTCCGTCCCGATCAGCAGCGATACCTTTCCATGCTCCAGATACGTTACGATTTCTTTTTCGTCGGGGTAACCGGAAATGTTAAAACTGGTCCCGGTCGCTTTGACCTTATACCCGTCCATATCCACATAAAAAGGATGTTCACGATCTGAATTCACCTGAAAATAAGCTTCGCCGGTCAACCTGACTTCGCGGGATTTGCCGGTGAATGTTTCCGGATAGCTCAACTTGCTCCCCGAATTCAGCCATACCTTCGTACCATCCGACAGCAGGATTTGAGACCGGATGCCAAACGCGGTTTCCGTGCTCTTCATGATTCTGCCCTCCTGTCTGCCACCGGGCAAATCAAAGACAGACCAGGCCGTATAAATAAGAAGGGGTATGATCAGAATGGCAGCGATCTTTTGAAAATTCAGGAACAGATGATTAGTTTTCCCGGTCCTGTTTCGTTTTTTTCTGACCAACAATAAGTCTTTGCCGGTATCGATCTTCTTCATCGAAACTAACCGGTCGGCATACCTGAACAGTTTGATGATCTCATGATATTCAGAAACATGGTCCGGAGATAAATCAAGCCATGCCTGCAAATGTTCCTGCTGCTGCTTATCCAGTTTATGATGATAGGCCAGTTCGATGAATGGGTATATGAAATCGCTGTCTTCCATTTCTGATATCTGTATATACAGAAAGACGTCATTTTCAGGTTTACCCCCTACGCGATTTCGAAAAATCAATCAGGAATTATTTCAGGAAATGGAAAAAAGTCAGCAATGGCAGGTAATCCTTTAGTTCTTCCTTTAAGATACGGATGGCTTTTGTCATCTGATTCTCGACCGTTTTCTCCGACAGATGAAGCATTTCAGCGATCTCCCGGTTTTTAAGGCCCTGGAAACGGCTCAGCTCAAAAACCGCACGGCAACGCTC
>CAZANK010000660.1:0-2205 GCA_964486235.1 uncultured Prolixibacteraceae bacterium
CTCCCACTGGACCGACTTGTTCTGATGGATACTTTTAAGCGGAACCAGTTCGTATTTGTTCGTGAAATTGTCAGGCGTCTTATAAGTACTCCTTTTTTTGATCAGGTCGGAACAGGCCAGGGCAATCCGTTTTGGATCCGCATTTTCCGTCAGCTTCACATACGTGTATGAAACGGCATAATGCCAGCTATTGTCAATTCCCGGCCAGGTTGCCCTTAAGGTCTCCAGTGAAAGCAAAAAATCGAATTGCAGATTTGAATTTGCGGGAAGATCGTAAAAAACACCTGTGATCGTATATTGTTCGGTCCTCCTGTTGGTATTTACGGTGTGCTTCTGTCCGACAGGAGAACCGGATCCGAAATATTTTTTACCTGCGCTTTCCGATATGACCATCGTATTGGGGGCCTTTAACACTTCTGCCGGACCCCCTGTTTTTAACGGATAGGAGAAAAAAAGGAAAAAATTGCTGTCAGCCAGGAAGACATTCTTTTCACGAAACTGCTTTTTTTCCAGGTTATTCTGGTTTGTCGCGATTATTTTCTCCGTATCAAAGGCCCACATCCGGAGATAACTTTCAACCTCAGGAAATTCCTCTGCCAGGGCAGGACCAAAACCATTGTCGGATGTGGCATAAACCGACAAGATCCCATCCTTTTTCCCGACAATACTGTGAATCCGGTATATCTGATCCGCGTTCCTGTGCGTCCTGTCATAACTGTATTCAAAATACACAAAGGACGTGATCATGACCAGTACCCAATAGCCTGCCAAAAGCCCGCAAAAGCTGATCCACGTAAACAACTTTCTTTTAAACAGTTGTTTAATGATGAGGTTTAGTTCGGTTTTCGTCATAAGAAAATGAGATTAAAACAATTTTTGCTCTGCCCGACAATACATGTTCCGGATGTGTCCGTCAGATCAGGATCTCACCCATTTGCTTCTTCAACTCTTCAGTAATGACCTGTCCGTCAAAGAGATTGACAACCCTGTGTGCGAATTCTGAATCGTGGAGGGAGTGCGTCACCATGACAATGGTCGTTCCTTCGCGGTTCAGCTCCGTGAGCAGGTTCATGACCTCCAGGCCGTTTTTGGAATCGAGGTTGCCGGTAGGCTCATCGGCCAGGATCAGCTTGGGGTTGGCCACCACGGCACGGGCAATGGCCACGCGCTGTTGCTGTCCGCCCGACAACTGTTGCGGAAAATGCTTGCGCCGGTGACTGATCTTCATCCGTTCCAGCACCTTTTCGACCATCTCCTTTCGCTCCCGGGCTTTCAATTTCAGGTAGATGAGCGGAAGTTCCACGTTTTCATAGACGTTCAACTCGTCAATGAGGTTAAAACTCTGGAACACAAAACCGATATTTCCCTTTCGCAACTGGGTCCGGTTCCGCTCTTTTAGCTTGCCGACCTCTTTTCCGTCGAAGTAATACTCCCCGCCTGACGGATTATCCAGCAGTCCGACAATATTGAGCAAGGTTGACTTCCCGCAACCTGAAGGCCCCATGATGGCCACAAATTCACCACTCTGCACATGCAGGGTCACCTTATCCAGCGCGCTGGTCTCGATCTCTTCCGTGCGGAAGATTTTCGTTAAATTGACTGTTCGTATCATAAGTCTCAAGATAGGGAGACGGGAGACGGGACACCGGAGACCGGAATACCGAACCTTCTCAAGTTTTTATTCAAATCGTTCTTTCCTTGTTTTAATTAACTGATATAATTGTGCGGAAATCTTCTTTGAACTTTCATGAAGGACCAAATAATCTTCCGCTGTAAAATAATTCAACCTCTTCCCGATTTCCAGTTGGGTTCTTACCTCTCCGGCTGATCCCTTCGCAATAAATAAAAAATGAATATACTCTTTATTACTTTGTCTTTCAAATCCTTCCGAAATATTGGAAGGAATGGAAACCGTCGCCCTGCATATCTGATCACGGAACGCATAATCCCTACATTCTCTCAATTTATCGTATACCAGGATACTGAGTTCAATCCCGTTCTGCCAAACCTCAAGATCCTCAAATTTTTCAATTCGTTTCATGTCAGAATAATTTGATTCTTTATCTTAAAATTCCCATATTCTCCAGCCTCCATTTTCCCATCTCCGCTTTCCGGTCTCCCGTCTCCGGTCTCCGGTCTCCTTCATCGCAAGATGAGTTTGTCGTTATTTCCAAACAGCTCGTAGCCGGAGGTGATCACCTTTTC
>CAZANK010000661.1:0-2205 GCA_964486235.1 uncultured Prolixibacteraceae bacterium
GGTCGGCATTGAGAAAGACGGTCAGCCGCTATTCCCGGGGAACAGAGAGGCGGCAAAGGCATTTCCCTTGATCAGCTTTGTCAGGGAACCGTCGGGCTGGAGAATGATGGCCCGGGAAGCCGGAACATATACCCTGCACTGGTCGGACGGAAAAATCCAGACCATTCATACGAAAACCGAAGCCCGGGTTATTCCAGTGGAGGGGAGCTGGCAAATTCATTTTGATCCGTCGTGGGGCGGTCCCGGAACCGTCGTTGCGGATGCGTTGAAATCATGGACTGATTTTGACGATCAAGGGATAAAATACTATTCGGGAACCGCCGGTTATGAAAAAAGCTTTCGTCTGAAAAAGAAAGATATCAGCGATAAAAACGTGGTTCTTGATTTGGGGAACCTTCATGAAATAGCGGTGGTGACGCTGAACGGGCATCGTTTCCCGTTGAGCTGGGTTCCCCCTTACGAACTGGATGTGACGGATCATTTGGTAAGCGGGGAAAATAAGCTGAACGTGGAAGTGATCAACCTCTGGCCAAACCGGCTTATCGGCGATGGCCAACTGCCGGCGAACCAGCGGCTGACCAAGACCAACATCAACAAGTTCGAAGCAGGTGATGCAGAAAAATTGCTGAGGGTTTCCGGCCTCATCGGACCGGTCGTCCTTCAGTTGGTTGACAGGAAGACGCTTTAGGAGAGTAATCGGTATTTAACGACCACGTTGCGGTGTTAATACCGCCTTCCCGGGATGATCATTTCATCAGAAACACTATCTTCGCATTTTCAAAATGTAACCTAAACCGATTACACCAGATGAAGAAGTATTTCTGTGGCGTGTTGTTCCTGTTGTGTCTTGTTTTTTCTGCCACATCGCTGTATGCTGTTCCCCGTATTGCCGGACAGATTGTCGATGCTGAAAGTCAAAAACCCATTGATTTTGCAGATATCTTTCTGTACGCCAAAGGCGAACCGGGTCCGGCTTTTTACGGGTCACCCAATGCGCAGGGCCGTTTTGTGATCGACGGGATCAAGGACGGAGAATATACGCTGATCGTGCGACTGGTTGGTTATGATATCTTCAGTCGTTCGGAAATAAAGCTTTCTGCCGAAACGCCGTCTGTCGATCTGGGTGTCATCGGGTTGAAGCCACTGGAAGTGGGCCTCGCCGAAGTGGAGATCGTGGCAAACAAAAAACAGATTGTGTATAAACTGGACAAAAGGGTTATCGAAGCATCCTCCAATATCCTTTCCAGCGGCGGAACGGCTGTCGACATCCTGCAAAATACCCCCTCTGTCCGCGTGGACGCGGAAGGTCAGGTCACCTTTCGCGGCAGCAGCGGCTTTGCCGTTTATATCGACGGAAAGCCGGGCATCTTTAGCGGATCTCAGGCCCTGGAACAAATACCAGCAGGTCAGATCGAGAATATCGAGATCATCACGAATCCCTCTGCGCGTCATGATGCGGAAGGAGACGCCGGGATGATCAACATTGTGACGAAAAAACACACTCAGGAGGGGCTGGGCGGTGTCGTCAACCTGACAGGGAGCACGGTCTTTTCCAGAGGGGTCGACTTCCTTGTTACCCGGCAGTCCAAACGGATGCGTTGGTACCTGGGCGGGGCCTGGAATGATCATCTGCGCAAAAGCGACTTCAACCAGGATAAGACAACGATCGTCAATGGCGTTACGACGACCTCGCGGTCGGACGGCCCGCGTGAAAGTAACAACTTCAATTATTCCCTGAAAACAGGGTGGCAGTATACCTCCCCCAAAACCACGCTCAGTCTGGATATGGAAGGCGGATATGGCGGACGTACCCGGGAAGGAGACCTGGATTACAAAGAGGAGCGGTCAGCCGCGGGAGGAACCATCGGCGAAGGAAGCTATATCAGCCGGGATGATTATGACATTCATGAAAACTATTATCAGGGAACGGCCGGGTTTACACACCAGTTCCGGGAAAAGGATCACCGGCTTTCCGGGAGTTTCTATCTGAAGTACGGGGGTGATGCGCTCGAATATTTTCAAAGTGACCTGTTTGACCCGCAGGATGTCAGGCAGCAGGGGCATCGGGCGTGGGAGGATGAACACCGCTGGACGGTGAGGGGAAACCTGGATTATATCCGCCCATACAGTGAAACCGGTCGTGTTGAAGCCGGCTTTCAGTATTTTTCGTACCTGGAAGACGGCGATTACCGCATGCAGTTCTGG
>CAZANK010000662.1:0-2197 GCA_964486235.1 uncultured Prolixibacteraceae bacterium
GCCCTTGCTTTGGAGGTCGTCACAACAATCACACCATTGGCTCCTTCCACACCATAGATGGCCGTCGAAGCGGCATCTTTCAGGATCTCGACCGATTCGATATCATTCACATTTTCCAACGGTGCATGTTTCACGCCGTCAACAACCCAAAGCGGATTCGAATTTCCCAATGATCCGATCCCTCTTACAAAGATTGTTGACTCCGATCCGGGCTGCCCTTCATTTCGTGAAATAAAAACCGGCGCTTTCCCTTGCAATGCCTGAGCGGCATTACTGGTGGGCGTGGTGCGCAAATCCGTTCCTTTTACAGAAGTGATGGATCCGGATACATTTGATTTTTTTAACGTCCCATACCCGACAGCGACTACCTCCTCGATGCCTATTGTTTCTTCCTCCAGCTTTACATCGATCACCGACTCTTCAGCAACCGAAATTTCCCGGGTTCGCATTCCCACGAACGAAAACAAAAGAACTGTATTTCCGGGGATATTGGGAAACTGATACTTTCCCTCAAAATCAGTGATTGTTCCATAGTTTGTTCCTTTAATCACGATTGTCACTCCGGGCATTGGGGTGCCGGAGGAATCCGTGACTTTTCCGGTAATGGTTTTTGATTGCTGAGAAGGAAATGCCGTTTTCATTGCCCTGAGAATGACCTGCCGGCCAACAACTTCATAGGTGACGGCTGTTTTTTCAAACAGGTGATCAAGGATCTCCCCGATTGGCGCATTTGATTTATTGATTGAGACAACTGCGCTCAGGTTGATTTCCTCATTGTAGAAAAAACGGAATTCGCTCTGATCCTCAATGGCCCGGAGAATATTGACGATCTTTTCATTTTTGTACTCCAGGCTTAATTTTGTATTCTGGGAGTACAGGTCAGCAGCCAAACTACTGAAAACCGTGAGCGTAACGAATGCAAATGTCAGTTTCATACGTTTCAGGTTTAGATAAAGAAATGGCATAAAGCCATGACTACCTCGTTTTTTTTTCATAATTTTACAAATTGAAGTGAGTAATTTTGAATAATTGAATTCAGGTTATTCGTAAGGCAGGATCTCGAACATCCTGCCTTTTCTTTCACCGGATTTATTCTCTGCGTTTAATTTCCATATTTCTTGCTTTTTTATCGTAGGTATAGCTTATCGGTTTTGTTTTATTAATGTACTCCATCACCTCGCTGACTGACTCATTAAAAACTTGTCCGGTAAAACGCAGCGGAGCGATCGTAGGATCCAGCTTGATCTTCATCTTAAAGTGTCTTTCCAGTTTCTTTGCCACATCGCCCAACTCTTCCTGCTCAAACGAAATTATCCCGTCTTTCCAGGATGATGCAAATCCGGGATTGACGTGCTTTACCGTCCAGGTTCCCTGATCTGTAAATGTTAATTGTTGTCCGGGAAGCAGGATTTTTTCTCCGTACGGATTCCTGAAATGGATCTTACCGTCCACCAGGGTGGCCTGAAATGTGAGATCATCGTACGCCCTGATATTAAACGATGTTCCCAGAACTTCGATATCGCCGTAGTCCGAAGAAACAATAAAGGGCGCAGTTCCTTTTTTTACTTCGAAAAATGCCTCACCCGTTAAGTTCACTCTTCTGCTCCGCTGGTCAAAAGTCTTGGGATATTTGATCGTAGTACCCGCATTCAACCAGACTTTTGAGCCATCGGCAAGCTTTACTTCGGCTCTCTCTCCTTCTGGGACATATACTTCATGATATTCTGCCAAACTCAGCGCATTTTCTTCTGCCTCGCTGTTAAAAATCTGTCGGCTGAAAAAGCCAAGAGTGAAAACAAGAACGAGGATCGCCGCATATTTTACCAGGTTCAGAAGCGCGGACTTCCCCTGCATCCTGTTTTTCCTTTTAAATGCAAGATAAGAACTCTCCACGATGATGTCTTCCATCTGCCGGTCGGAAGAAGCTAAAGCCAGGGTATTTTTAATGGTCTCATATTCCCTTCTAAGCTGAGGATCTTTTTTAATCTCCTCAAGAAGCTTTTCTTTCTCCACGGGACCAAGGTCCCCGGAAATTAAATGAATAAGTTGTTCTTTCGTTTCCATCATACCACCTCCGTGCTTATATAATCCACGGGCGAAGCAATACCCTTGTCTGTCTTTAAAATTTTTTCAAAAAATTTTATCCGGCTTCAGGAAAGAAACAAGAACGCGACAAGCGGCAAATAATCTTTCAAAG
>CAZANK010000663.1:0-2195 GCA_964486235.1 uncultured Prolixibacteraceae bacterium
AGCCTCCCTTGGCAGTGATGATCACATATTCATTCTTCACTGATACGGATAGTTTTTCAGTATCCAGAACCTTGTTCAGAATTTGTTCGATCGATTCATTCTCGAATTTACAGGAGACCTTTTGCGCATCGTCCAAATCGGACTTGTTGTAGGCAAACCGGAGGTTGCTGTTTTGTTCGATGTATAAAAACAGGTCGTGTAAGGTCCGGTTTTCAACCTCAAATGAAAAACGGGCATTCTGAGAATACGTGCCCGCCGATATCGCGACAAACGATATCAGCATAAATAATCCGGTTAGTTTCATAATCCTCCAAACTTTTTTAACAAGGGCGTGATCCATCCACACCTTTGTTTGGTGTAAATCATCTTTTTTCATAAATTTGAAATGTTTTAAAATTTATTTTTATTACAAATTGCTACGGAAACAGCCGATCGTGAGTTGGCTGTTTCTTCATTTTCAGGAAGGTGGGTTGCTACATAGGCGTCATTCTTTTTTGGTGATTGTAATTTGTTGATTCACGGTTGTGTATCGTATTCCGATGGTCTCGTCGATGATTTCAAACAAACGCTCCAGCGATTCCCCTTTTTTCAGCCTCAGCGTTAAATAGTCACCTTCAAATTGGCTGACCGGGTAAATGATATCGACATTAAACCACCGTTCCGTATTCCTGATGACCTCGCCGAAGGGGGTATTCTCGAAAACCAATTGTCTGTCTTTCCAGGCTCCGACAGTTTCCTGATCGAATCGCTTCAAACTGGCGGTGTCTGTTTCTTTACTGAAGACCAGCGATTGCCCGGGAGTCAAGACCTGCTGTTGGAAATGGCCATCAGGAGAGTTTATTTTCACATCTACTTTTCCTTCAAACAACGAGGTCTGTACCATTGCTTCGTGATCATATCCTTTTACATTAAAAGCGGTGCCCAACGCCTTCACATCCATGTTCTGTACATGAACAACAAAGGGTTTTGCCGCATCTTTTTTGACGTTGAAGAATGCCTCGCCGCTCACGGTAAGTTCCCTGCTTTTTTTGCCGTACGACGTGCTGTAGGTGACCCGGGTGTCGGCATTGAGCCAGGCCGAACTGCCGTCGGGCAGGGTGATATTGGTTTGTTCGCCTTTCTTGGTAGCCAGCGTGAAATGCCCGGCCGGTGCGAAAAAATGCTGGTAGGTTACCCATGAAGCGTACACGAAGAGCGGTAATAGAAGAATTGCCGCGTATTTCCGGATGATTGAAATGGCTTGCCTGAATGGGGATGTAAGTTCTACGCGTTTTTCGATCTCTTCCCAAATGGTACCGACTTTCAATTTGATACCGGAAGAACCTGCTTCAGGAATTTCGTCCAGATAGGCGTTGAGCTGTTCCATGTTCGCGGGACTCTTCAGGAATTTCCCGACAACCGACAACTCCTGCTGGTCCAGGGGCCGTTCCTGGTAAAGCAGTTCAATGACTTTTTCCAGATTTATTTTTTCATCCATGAAGTTCCTCCTTTCGTGCTAACTACTTCTAATACGGATTTGAAACTGATTTCCGTAATCGCGTCTTTATTTTTTTTTATGAGACGCGGAAATTTCAGGTATGACGGGAGATTCCCGCTTCCGCAGGGATGTTTCGGTTAAGCGAACGCAAAAGCAAGTTTACCCGGATTTCGCTGAGCGCGAGAAACAACGGTCGAAGACGAAACAGCTAACCGAAGGTGAATGCGGGGAAAGGCGTACACATTGCCCGTGGGCAGTCGACTTCAGCACACAGGTTTAAATGTTCAGGAAAACAAAAAGCAGATAAGCCAGGTATTGTTTAATGGCCTGATAAATTGCACTGTTGGCAGATCTCATCTGCATGTCCACAGTGTTTTCTGAAATGTTGAGCAGGGCCGCTATTTCGCGGTAACTCTTTCCTTCCAGTTTTGACAGTTTAAAGATATCTCTCCGCCTCGCGGGCAACTGGTCGATCTTATCGGACAAATAGCGTTCAAATTCCCAATAGTCTGCTTCATTTGCGGCGGAACCGGCATTGGCGGCATAATCTGAAAGCAGCGAATCCATGTATTTTCTTTTTGAATAGATTTTGCGGAGCTGGTCGTAAATCTGGTTTTTCGCGATGGTGAACAGATAAGGCTTAAGCGGTTTGCGCTCGTCGAGATCGTCGCGGGCTAGCCATACGCTGATAAATACTTCCTGGACGGTCCCCCCGGGC
>CAZANK010000664.1:0-2187 GCA_964486235.1 uncultured Prolixibacteraceae bacterium
CTGTGAATACGATAAAGATTATCCGCCGGTCTGAAGGGTTAAAACTGGTTGGGTTCAACACCGATATTTACGGATTTGAGCACTCTTTTCGTCCGCTTCTGAAGGAGCAACACAGAAAGGCGCTGATTTTAGGAACCGGCGGAGCATCAAAAGCCGTTAAATATGTTCTGAAAAAACTCAACATTGCTTTTCTGTCGGCAACGACCAAGTCAGCGCCGGAAGAAAGCGAGATCCGTTATGAAGACATTGACCGCATCTTACTCAGGGATTTTCCGGTCATTATCCAGACCACCCCGCTGGGAATGTTCCCAAATACCGGGGACTGCCCGGACATTCCTTATCATGATCTGACCGAAGATCATCTTTTATACGATCTGGTGTATAATCCGGAAGAGACCCTTTTCATGAAAAAAGGCAGGGAAAGGGGTGCAACAGTTAAAAACGGGCTGGAAATGTTACACCTGCAGGCAATCCGGTCATGGGAAATATGGAATGATGTGAGCGGTGAGTGTTCAGAAAAACTAACCGCAAAAAGCTAAAGGCTGACAGTTACGAGCTAATCCTGATCACCGCTTCCCGTTTTCGTCCGTCCATTGAAATCTCAAGGTCCTGCTCAAACCGGATGTGCCGGGTATACCTCAACGCCTCAACAGGTTCCTGATTGTCCAGGAGTTCAAAATCCAAAACGGCACCCGTTGTCTGCCAGGGAACAGAAAAGTAGCCCACATTCATGGAAGTGACATTGTGAAAAAAGTGGGAACCCATTGAACCTTCCAGCGGAAAATCGGGCAGTCCGGTTTCGATGATCACGCGCGCGCGCGAAATCTGCGCCCAGTTCACCGGGATGCCGGTAGATGGATCACGTGACCCCCATCGTCCGGGGCCGATCAGGACATATTCTTTGCCTGTCACTTCCATCTTCCGGTTAAATTGACTGATCTCCGTGGCAATTTCCGTGGTTTTCATTTTGTTAAAGGTATCACCCGGGACATAAATAACATCCCTGACACCCGTAATCCGGCCGTTTCCCATCCCTTTTTGTGCAACCAGCAATTTACGTCCGGAATGGTTGGTGTCCAGGTCGGCAGGGACCTCTTCTTCCTGCCTGATCAACGGTTTGATCTGCAGCAAATAGAAGGTAGGCAGACCGTCTTCTCCGGGTTCAAGGTCCACGGCATATTCCATCTCCACCGGCGATCCCATCGCTTCACGTAACAAGCGCAACAAAAAACGGATGGTGGCAGATAAAGGAATCTTATTATATTTCAGGATATCTGCAAAATTAATCACCGGCAGCCCCGGGGCCGTCAGCCCTGGTATGAGATCATCATTCTCCCGGTCATAAACCGAGGCGCAATGCTCAATTGTCCGGTCGTTCACAGCTTCCCTCACTTTCAACTTGACGATCGCAGCCTCCTCTCCGCCTTTCACCAGGTCGATTTCAGTCCGGTTCATGTCCACCGCGTAAAACTCCTGTTGCGAATGGCGGACCTGATCCTGAACCGTACCCACATTGATCTTCGGGTATTTGGGACTGAACCGGAACGCCTTTTCGCCTCCAACCACGTACATTCCCAATCCGATAGCAGCCACAGCAAAACCATCTTCCGGTTCCATGTGCGACACCGGATAGAAATTGTACGACTGGGCTATCCCGCTGACAGCCGGATAATACCGTCCGTGATGCCCGTGACCCACTACTTCCTGGATAATGACCGACATTTTTTCCTCTTCAATCTTGTAATTCACCGCATCAAAATACGCAACGGCCGAGTCGGTGAAAATACTGGAGTACACCAACTTGACCGCCGTCTCAAGTTGCCGGTACCGGACAGCGATATCCGGATGGTTATTGGGGATTAAATAAGTGGCATAGACCCCCGAAAACGGTTGCAGCAACGAATCCTCAAATAACCCGGACGACCTGACAGCCAACGGGCGTACCATTTTTTCCACGTATTTCATCAGCCGTTTCTTCAGTCCCTCGCCCAGATCCGATTCCAAGAAGATCATTTTAATGTGCTCATAATCCGAATTACCGTATATTTTCTCGTGAAGGTTGTTGATCTCCAGAAATTTGTCGAATTCGGCCGAGCCGATAATGGCCGTCGGGGGTATCCGGATATTCAGCCCGGGTATGTATTTTTTTAAATCGATATTCTCAATGAAATTACACATGAACGCGAT
>CAZANK010000665.1:0-2181 GCA_964486235.1 uncultured Prolixibacteraceae bacterium
TGAGCAAAAAGAGATGCACCCAAACGTTTCAATTCCAGTATGGTGCGATTGGTGGTCCTCTCAAACGGAGTAGAGACAGACCTCTCCACCGTTTCAATTCCAGTATGGTGCGATTGGTGGTCGTTCGACGACTCAAAAAAAATAATTCAGCGTCAGCTAATTAGCTTTTGTAAAAGTAGTGTTTTTCTGTGAAAAAATTGTCGATCCCTCAAAAGGTATTTTCTCCGGGGGATCGACAATGATATTTAAATCGTTTATTTCCAGTATGTCAAAGAACGAAAGGAAAGCCCGGCCTGTCGGCAAGTAAGAAAAGTTTTTAGACGAGCAGACCATCGACAACTTCTTCAAAGAAAATTATCGGTTATTTGCCGCTCGTGGCCTACGATTTCCTTGTCCAGCCATTTTTCCTGGCGTGTTTTAAAAATGATCAAACTATCTTCCTCTTCATCCATAATCTGCAAGGCTTCATATTTCAATTCCAGAAGCTTCGCCTCTGTGATTTCCCCTTCAAAGACCGAGTTCTGTATCCAGTTCAAATACCGCCGACATAGCTTTAACATTTTACCAACCCGTCTTGTCCCGACGTCATAAACAGCAATCACATACATCACCACCACATTTTAAATGGTTTGTACTCTTCAATCTCCAGCAGATGCTTTTGAACCTTATAGCATTCCAATTTGATCAGATGCTTATAGCTTACAGAATGGTTGAGGCTCCGGTGCTTAATGGTTTCCTCCAGACGGTCTTCGAATGCCTGAACAAAAGTCTTTTTGCCGTTGGGCTTCATAATAACCCTGTTCAAATTCTCTTCAAAGTCGGATGACTGGATCATCTTCTTATTCAATACCTTGAAAATAACCCGGTCAACCAATAGTGGTTTGAATACCTCGGCAAGGTCGAGCGACAACGAGAACCGCCGTTCACCTGGTTCATGCAGGAAGCTGATTGTCGGATTAAGCTGCGTTTGATGGATCGCTCTCAGGCATTGACTGTAACACATCATATTCCCGAACGAGATCAACGCATTGACTTCATTTTTAGGCGGGCGGTAACTTCGCCCTTCCATGCTGAAGTCATTAATGATCAGTTCAAATGCTTCATAATAGTTTTTCCTGATATTGCCTTCTATGCCCATTAACTCGTCGATTGCTTCAGAGGCAGGGATCTTCTTCGCCAGGTCTTCGATGAGTGAAATGATAGGTTCGAGATCTTTCCCCCTGGTATTGTAATACCGTAGATTTTTCAGCATATTGAAACTGGCCCCGTCCAATATCCTTTGTGCCAGATCAATCCTTTTCTTTTTGTTCTGCTGAACTTTGACCTGCGCAATCAGCATCTTTCCCGAAATCAATGCCTCCCGTGGCATGAACGATCCGGTGTAATTTTCATAATAGTCGAAAAAGTGAATGGACACCTGTTCCTGGCCCAGGAAATTATATAAGGCTGAATTGGCATCCAGGTTCCCAAAGCAGTAAAGTTCGGCGACATTCTCAACAGGAAGGAAACGCGGCTTCTGTTCATGGCCTTCTTCGTCATAAGGAGTAAATTTCAGCGTATTGTCCTGACGCTGGAGTCTGCCCGGATTGAACAGATAATAGGTTTTTTTCATGTCGGTTGAATTCTATTTCAGGGTTTATTCTTCTCCGCTCCAGCAGAAGTCAAAATAGCTGCAGTTTTTACATCGTGGTTTTGAAATCCTGTCCGGACAATGCTCCGAATGAATAATCCTGCCGATATCGGCAAGCATCTCGCGAATAGCTTCCCGGTCGGGCGTCGTCAGTAATATTTCATCCGTTTTATGTAACCGCGGATATTCAAGCAGTCCGGTGGCGCCTTCAATGCCGTTCTGTTCCAGCACAAACAGGTAATACTTCACCTGCCACTCGTGAGCCTCTTCATGTTTATCCGATTTTTTAATTTCATGAACCACTTTTTTGCGTGGATCGTAATAGTCAATCTTAATGCCGGCGATTTCCACCTCCTGGTATTTTTCACTTCGGCGGGGATAAGAGGTCTCGTGAATCAGCTTCCCCTCATAGACCAGATCCGAATTCGACTCCATGCCGATCCCGTTGGCAAACAGCCATAACTTACGATGGCAGATCAGGTAGTAATTGAAATGGGTTCCGGTGATGTTCATAAGCTAGTTCACAGGTTTTTGAAGAAAGTTTTATTGAG
>CAZANK010000666.1:0-2180 GCA_964486235.1 uncultured Prolixibacteraceae bacterium
GCGGACGGTGTGGTAGTTGATTTTCCAGGAGTGTCCCATGTGGGTCCAGATCGGTTCACCCTTCCGGCTAAGCAGAGGGTACCATTCCCCCACCCCTTTGTTAACCACCTTGTCAAGGACAAAGTGATGGACATTTTTATACGCTTCCCAGTATTTTTCATCGCCGAACATCAATACCGCATCAAGCATCCCGATCAGCACTTCAGCCTGCTGCCAGAATTCCTTTTCTTTGTCGTACACCCCCCCCGAATGCGGGCCTTCCACGTATACTCCCCCGTAATCAGGATCGATTCCGTTGTTGACGGTATGATCGAAGATGGTAGTGAACAGGCCGGCGTACTTCTTCGTGTCGCATTTCAACACGTTGAGCGCATGGATCAGCAACCAGGCAAACTCAGCATTGTGACCGTAACAGGTGTTGTCGGTCGCATTCCCTTTTTGTCCTTCTTCCGAAAAACGGTCCCAGCCCCAGATAATATCAAACTTGATTTGCGGAGCCACGGTCCAGTCTTTAAAAAACTGCGGGATTCCCGTTTTATAAACCGGATGAATGATCCTTTTGATAAGTAAATCAATATCTTCCAGTAGTTTTCTGCGGTGTACTTCTTTTCCGGAGCATTCATAGAGGGTGGTAAAGGCTTCCATCAGGTGCATGTGTACATCGAGGGTCTTACGGTCACCTCCCTGGCTCCCTGGTCCGCATAACGTCCAGTCGCGATGAAACATTTCCCAGTAACCGCCATCCATCGTATCGACGGCGTATTTCTGGAGCAAATCGAATACCATTCCGGCATACTCCAACCCGCGCGGATCACCGGTAGCCAGGGTGTATTCACTTAACGAGTAGATCGCAAAGCTATGACCGTAAATAATCTTCCCGTCGATTTTCACGTTTCCCCGGCGGTCCGTCATCCAGTAGAAACCGCCATGCTCCTGATCCCACATTTTGCTGATCAGAAACTCGAATCCATGTTTGGCCAGTTCGGCATAGCGGCCTTCTCCATAGCCGGCACGATGGGCCGATGAAACGGTATACATACAGCGGGTCTGGGCGATCAGCGATTTCTCGTCTTCGCCCGAGTCATTCCCGTCCCGGTCAAAATGCGTCAGGTAGCCGCCGTTCACTTCATCTTTCATGCGGGACGTCCAAAACGGCAGGAGCTCATACAGCAGATGATTTTCCGCTTCTTTTTTCAGTTTCAGTACTTCGTTTTTATCCATAATGTTCAGTATCAAGTATCAAGTATCAAGACACAAGTATCAAGACTTAAGGAAGTGATATTCTAATATTCTGATATTCTAATATTCTAATCTTGTTTTAGTTGCTGGTAAAGTCCCAATAAGAAATCACGGTTATCGGCCGTAAGGTAGTGCATCTCTCCGCCCATCCGGCTAAATGTTTTGCAATACCGCAGGTAGTACGCCGGATGATCCATTGGCGGCTCCCCGGCATTCTGCCAGTCCCAGTCTGATTTGGCCAAATCCACGATCAACATGTAATGATGGTCGATACTTCTGCCTCTGCGGATTTCGATGTTCCGGGCCATCGACAGCGATTTTTCAAAGATCATCGGCGACATGACGGCCGAACCGACCGAAAGGTAAACGCCATTCTCCAGACGGCTTACGCTTTCTGCAAAACTCAGGAAGTCGTTCAGCGCCACCCTGCCCAGGGCCGCACCGTGGTTCGCCGGGTGGGTATAAATAATATCGTGCCCGATCATCGGGTGGCCGGTAAACGGAATCCCTTTTTCATAGGCAAAAGCCTGCGCCGAATACTTTTTAAACGGATGCGGGATTTGCAGGAATCCGGCTTTCAGATCATATTTGCGGATGATACCGGCCAGATCGATGGCTGCGGCCGAGCGATCCGGATCGGTCTTCAGCAGCCGCGAAGCCTCCTCGCATAATTCCTGAACATCAGGAACGGTAAGGCCTTCGCACGAAATCATCTTTCCTACGGATTCCCCGTAACCCAGTCCCTCGTACGCGCCAACGATCAGGGACAGATTAATGTAAAAACCCGTTTCATCCCAGATCCCGAATTGCCCGCGATCAACGTTTGCCTTCACATCCTCGCTCGATTTTCCCTGAAAGGCAAACTCCCAGTCATGGATAATGCCTGCGCCGTTTGTGGCCAAATGCGTCACCCATCCTTTCTCCATGAGGGCGATCAACGT
>CAZANK010000667.1:0-2175 GCA_964486235.1 uncultured Prolixibacteraceae bacterium
GAACCGCTCACCATGGTCGCAATGGCGTGCAGGGTGAAGAACCAGCCACGGGTCTGGTCAACTCCTTCCGCGATAAAATCGGCCGGGAACAGCCCCTCCCAAGCCCTCCCCAAAGGGGAGGATTTTTCTGCTTTTTTCAACTCCCTGCTGATCATTTCAAGGCAGTTCTCAAGACCATTAAATATTTGATCGTTTGTTACCCGAATGACCTTATATCCTGATTTATTCAGGATTTCGGTGCGTTGCTGATCTGAAACCTGAACTTCGGGAAGGGTATGTATTTTACCGTCAACTTCTACAATTAATTTATGACTAAGGCAAACAAAATCAGCAATAAACCGGTCGATGATATGTTGTCTCCTGAATTTAAACCCTTCAATCTCTTTATTCCGAAGATTATTCCACAGAATTGTTTCCGCAGAGGTCGGATTCTTTTTTTGTTTTTCTGCCAAGTCTTTTAATAGTCCGTAAAATGCTTTATCAGCAGTTTGGTATGCAGGGCGTATTCCCCCTCCTTTGGAGGGGGTTGGGGGGAGGCTGAAAGGATAATGGTGCTGTGCGTAAGGCATCGCCCCCGAGTCAAACCAGACATCGATCAGGTCTGTTTCGCGAAACATCTTTTTACCGCGATCGCTGACCAGCATGATCTCGTCTACGTACGGACGATGGAGATCGATCTTCTCATAGTTGTCCCGTTGATAGTCGCCGGGTTCAAATCCCTCAAGGGGATTTTTCGTCATCACCCCGGCAGCCACGGCCTTTTCGATTTCGCGGAACAACTCTTCCACCGAGCCGATACACTTTTCTTCAGAACCGTCTTCCGTGCGCCAGATGGGCAACGGTGTTCCCCAGAAACGTGAACGGCTGAGGTTCCAGTCGACCAGGTTCTCGAGCCAGTTTCCAAAACGCCCGGTTCCGGTCGACTGTGGCTTCCAGTTCACCGTGTTGTTCAGGGTGATCATCTGGCCTTTGACCGCGGTGGTGCGGATAAACCAACTGTCGAGCGGGTAATAGAGCACCGGCTTATCGGTCCGCCAGCAGTGCGGGTAGCTGTGCACATGCTTTTCGACCTTGAACGCCTTGTTTTCCTTCTTCAGCATCACCGAGATGTCAATATCGACGGTGGCGTCCTCTTCAGTCAGCGTTTCGTCATACTCATTCTTCACATAACGGGCGGCATATTCGCCATAGTTCACCGTATTGACATTGGAAGCGACAAAAGCCGGATCCATATTTTCGATCAGGAAAAAACGTCCTTTTTTATCGACCAGCGGTTGTTGCTTCCCCTCCCTGTCGACGACCAAAAGCGGCACGATGCCGTTCTGTTTGGCTACCCGGTCATCATCCGCGCCAAAAGTAGGCGCGATGTGTACAATGCCCGTACCGTCTTCGGTGGTCACGAAATCGCCGGTGATGACCCTGAAGGCATCGCCCTGCGGTCTCACCCATCCAATCAGTTGTTCGTAATTCACGCCCGCCAGTTGCTCGCCCTTGTATTCAGCCAAAACCCGGAACGGGATATTCTTATCGCCCTGTTTATATTCGCTGAAAGGCAGATCTGCATGTTTAGGATTGAAATGCACCGCCAGCAGGTCTTTTGCAAGGATCACCGTTTCAGCGACACCGGTATACGGGTTGAAGGTTTTGACCTTTACATAAGTGATCTTCGGGCCCACGCAAAGTGCGGTATTCGACGGTAACGTCCAGGGTGTGGTGGTCCATGCCAGGAAATACAGCGGCGTATCCGCTCCATCGTAAAGGAATTCGGAGACCGCATCACGGACAACGGCAAACTGGGCAACGGCAGTGGTATCCTTCACATCGCGGTAGCAGCCCGGCTGGTTCAGCTCGTGCGAACTCAGTCCCGTACCGGCCGCAGGCGAATAAGGTTGAATGGTATAGCCCTTATACAACAGTCCCTTTTCGTAAAGCTGTTTCAGCAGCCACCAGACCGACTCCATGTACCTGTTATCGTAAGTGATGTAAGGATCATCCATGTTCACCCAATAACCCATTTGCCTGGTCAGTTCTTCCCATTCCCTGGTATATCTCATGACTTCCCTGCGGCACGCTGCGTTATATTCTTCGACACTGATTTTTGTGCCGATATCTTCCTTGGTGATGCCCAATGATTTTTCCACGCTCAGTTCCACCGGCAATCCATGGGTGTCCCAT
>CAZANK010000668.1:0-2172 GCA_964486235.1 uncultured Prolixibacteraceae bacterium
GATGATGAAGTTCCAGACCTGGACGAAGACCTTTAACCTGTTGGGACATGCCGGTTGGGGTTTAAGTACGTTAGAGTATGACAATCCGGCCGCCTTCCCCGACGGCGAAGACGTAGACCATATTGGAAATCTCCTCGGAGGGGTGACCTTGCAGGTAAAATTATCGCCGCGCGTAACCCTTTACGGCGATTACACGATTAAAGGCAACTACAGGCAGGACGTCGGCTTTGACGGCCTCGATGCGTCCGGTTATACAAATCGCGCCCACGTGAAGAAAGGGACGCTCGGTCTTTCGGTGGCCCTGGGCAAGAAAGCCGCACATGCCGACTGGTACCTGAGCGATGACGCGATTACCAGCGCCTTCGAATCGAGGTTGGCTTCCGTGGAGAACAACCTGAAAGACAACGGCAGCAAGGATCAGCAACTGACCGGCCGTGTGAATGAGCTGAGCGGCAAGATCGATGACCTGGACCGCAAAGTGAGCAACCTTCCCACTGAAACAGGGACTGACACGAACGAGTTGATCGCCAAGCTGATCAACGATGGCTTCGTGAATATCTATTTCGACTTTAACAGCACGAAGGTGAAGGGTTCTGTCAGCACGCTGAACATCCTGCGGACTTACCTGGCCAACAACCCGGGTGTGAACGTCGACCTGCTGGGCTACGCCGATGAAAGGGGTACGGAGGAATACAACCTGAAACTGTCGCAGAAGCGCGCCGACGCTGTGGCCGACATGCTGGTCAACGCCGGGATCGACCCTTCACGCATCAACGCGCAAGGTAAAGGCGAAGACATCAGTCTGGATAAGACCACTCCCGAGGCTTATCAACTGGCAAGAAGGGTCGCTTTCGTGATCAAGTAAGTTTTTTCAAAAAATAACAGAAACCCTGGTCGCAAGACCAGGGTTTTTTTGTGCGGATATTTTGGAGGCGCTGCAAACCATTCGTGGAAATCAGAATCTTTCCCTAACTTTGAGGAAAACGTGCGGGGAAATTGTGGTTACAATGATTCGCGCAGTCCGGATTGGGCCCGCAGGTAATCGGCAGGGATGCCGATGTCGATGAAATAACGATCCGATACCAGTCCGCCAAAAGTCAGCGCATGCACGTTTTTCTCCAGGAAGGCTTTCTCGAACGAGAAGGGGCTTTCGGCAGGGAAATGGTCTTCGATGCGCCGGTTGGCCAGGTAAATGCCGCCATTGATCAGTCCGTCTTCGCGCGGCGCTTTTTCATGGAAGGCCACGATCCGGTTTTGCGCATTGACCGTGACCGTCCCGTAACGGTCGAAGTTTTTCATCGGTTTTAACAGGATGGAAAGATCGAACGACTGGTGGAAAAGGAGGAGCCCGCCCAGGGAGACGTCAAAAAAAGTGTCGCCGTTGACGATGAAAAACGGGTCCCCGCGGAGCCGGCCCATCGCCAGGGCAATGGCGCCGCCGGTCCCCAGCGGGGTATCCTCGACCGAATAAACCAGTTCCATGCCCTGAAAGCGGGTTCCAAATGCCGCGAAAATGACCTCCCACCGGTACCCGACCGACAAGATCACCCTCGAAATGCCGTTCTGCGCCAGCCACCCCAGTACATAAGCCAGGAATGGCTTCCCCGATACCGGCGCCATGGGCTTGGGAATGCCCTCCACCACCGGACGGAGCCTGGTGCCGCGTCCCCCCGCTAAGACGATTGCTTCCATCATGATGACAAAATTAGTAAATTTGCGGCTTGTTATTCGCCGATGAAGCCCGGGAATCAATCCGCAGGATATGGAAGATAAAGGAATATTTGCTATTTTTACAGCCGCTGATTTTCAGCCTTGACGATTAAGATACAACGGTCATGTCATACTTGTTAAAAATTATTTTGTTCGGCCTGGTCATCTATTATGTGCTCAGGTTTTTTAGCCGGAATATACGCGCCCTGTTTGGCGATGCGGAGGAGAAACCGCGCACCCGGCAAAGCCCCCCGCGCCGGGCGGAAGGAGAGGTGCGGATCGAAAAGAACAGACCGGGAGAGCCGCGGATATCCCGGGATGAAGGGGAGTATGTGGATTTTGAGGAGGTTGACTGAAGAAGTCGTAAGTCGCAAGACATCAGTCGTAAGTCGTATGTCGTAAGTAGAAATAATCAATAATCAATAATCAATCATCAATGTTTAAGAAACTGGTGGCCCATTG
>CAZANK010000669.1:0-2171 GCA_964486235.1 uncultured Prolixibacteraceae bacterium
GCCCCTGGCTAATTTAGAAACAATTCAAATAAATAGTGGCCATGACCGGTCCCGTTTTAAAAAGATTGTTCACCGGCAAGAATTGAAGTCACCATCGTATCGCCTTTTTTTAAAAAAATTGCAACGATACTCTTCGTTTCACTTATTTTTGGATTTGGAAATAAAAAAAGATACAACTACCTTTCATTTACTATGGCGCCGGCCACAATTGATTAAATTAAGGGAGCATGAACAGAGGGAAAATACTTGTGATCGATGATGAAAATCAACTGCGTAAAGCTCTTTCCAGGATCGTAGAGCTTGAAGGTTACGAGGTTTTCCAAAGCGAGAACGGAGCAAAAGGCTTGAATATCCTTGAGAAAGAGAAAGAGATACTTTTGGTCATTTGTGACGTTAAACTTCCGGATATCAATGGGATGATCATGCTTTCAGCCATCAGAAAAAAATATCCACATATTGAAATCATCCTGCTCACCGCATACGGGACCATCCACGACGGTGTGCAGGCGATGAAACAGGGAGCTTTTGACTACATCACCAAGGGTGACGGAGATGAGCAAATCATTGTTGTTGTCGAGAAAGCAGTTGAAAAGGCCAAATTGCAGAGACGGATTTTTGAGCTGGAGAACAAGCTGGAAACCCGTTACAGTTTTGACCGGATCATCGGAAAATCAAAAATGATCGGGGAGACGATCGCCTTGGCCCGGAAAGTGGCACCCACCGATTCGACCGTGCTATTTGAAGGTGAAACCGGTACCGGAAAGGAACTCTTTGCCCAGTCTGTTCATCATGCAAGTCTTCGTAAAAACGGACCTTTTATTGCCATTAACTGCAGTGCTCTTCCAAAAGAATTACTCGAATCAGAAATTTTTGGCTACCGGAAAGGAGCATTTACCGGAGCGGTTACCGACAAAAAAGGTTTATTTGAAGAAGCGCATGAAGGCACCCTCTTTCTGGACGAAATCGGGGAAATGCATCCGGATTTACAAACCAAACTCTTGCGGGTACTGGAAGATCAATCGTTCACCAAAATTGGCGACACCAAAGCCATGCGTGTAAATGTCCGGATCATTGCTGCCACCAACCGCGATTTGCTCAAAGAAGTTGCCGCCACTAATTTCAGACACGATCTTTACTACCGGCTTTCCGTACTGAAAATCCGTATCCCGGCCTTGCGCGAAAGAAAGGAAGATATTCCGGAACTGGTCAGCTATTTCAGCCGGATTTATGCGGGCAAAACAAAAAAGAGAATCGATGGCGCGTCACCGGCGTTTCTTCAGAAGTTAGCGGCATTTGACTGGCCCGGTAATACCCGCGAGCTGAAGAATGTGGTGGAAAGGGCCGTCAGCCTGGCCGATCACCAGGAACTGACGCCCGACCTGCTGCCCCCCGAAATTCAGTATCCAGAACTGAGAGATGCCACGGCAGATCAATACGGGACGCTGGAAAGTGTCGAGAAATCGCATATCCGCAGCGTGCTTCAGCATACCGGCGGTAATAAGACCAAAGCGGCCGAAAAACTGGGAATTGCGATCCCGACACTTTACCGGAAACTTGAACAGTACGGGTTGCAGGACCTTTCCTAATAAAATGTAATGCCACCGTAACAAAATGTAATGGACCGGAAAGTCCCGCAGAATCACCGGGATTTAATCTATTTTGGTTATCTTTTTATTCCCAGTGAATTAACAGCCTTTGCTTTTTGTTTACAGCAATGTGGCACGAAATTAGAGTGATGCCGGCCGGTTATGATCCTGATGAATGAATGATATGATACGTGTAAGTTTAAAAAACAGGCTTTCCATCGGCTTTGGCTTTTTGCTGATCATGGTGGTCTTTTTATGGATCACCGGGACTTATTTTATCTACAATCTGTCGAGCCAATCGGCAGCCATGCTGAAAGAAAATTACCAAACGGTTGAATCCACCAAATTTTTGATTCAGGCAATTGACGAAATAAAAAACAAGCAACTAACAGGATTGTTAAAAGGAAAAAGCGGACAAAGTGATACGCTCTTCCATGCTGAATACGCCATTTTTCTGAGAAATCTGGAGGCTGTTAAGAATAACGTTACGGAAGACGGCGAGGCCGAACTGATCAGGAGACTTGAAGACAGCTTTCAGGTCTATCTGTCAACTTATGATTCCCTGCAGGAAAATAAGCCGATCAC
>CAZANK010000670.1:0-2167 GCA_964486235.1 uncultured Prolixibacteraceae bacterium
TAGGTTCCTGCCGGAAGCGTAACGGTTCCTCCGCCGGTGGCATGACATTGGTCCACCGCCTCCTGGATGGCTTTTGTGGCCAGGGTTTTCCCATCTGCAACAGCGCCAAAACCGAGTACGTTAAAGTCGCCGCCCCTGGCGGTGAGAAGGATCAGGCAAAATGTAGGGATAAGATAAGTTTTCATCGGTGTGTTTCTGTTTGCGTGAATGATGATCGGAGTCTCTGATTTTTAGTGTTCTTCATTGAATTTTTTTATCTGAAATCAAATGTCAGTTTCATGCTCAGCTTGCGCTCATGGATTTTTACCGGATTGAAAGGATACGGGAATGACTGCGGCCCCGATGCCGGCGGATCGGTAAACTTGGTCCCGATGGCGCTGATCCCGTGCAGGAAAGACAGGTCGCCGGGCGGATACACAATCGTCGTATTCCTGGGGTGACGGGGTACCGGAGGGGTCAGTATCCGGAGGAAAATATCGCTGTTGTGCACGTAAACGGTGAAGCCGCGGTGATTTTTCCCCATTACCTTTATCCAGTACACCCCCGAATGGTAGCCTTTAAACTCGGGATAAATAAATCCGGACTCGCCGGTGACCGAATTGTTGTATGCCTTTTCCCAGACACCGAACCGGGTTCCTTTCATGCGGTTTTTATAGACCCGGTAAGGCCCGTTCCCCAGCCATCTCATGCCGGCAACGGATTCTTCGGGAAGGCTGAAGGTAATTCCGGCAAACAGGCACTGGTCGGAAGGTTCGTAAGCGACATCCAGGCCGAGCAGGCCATCTCCGCTGACAGTCCACTTCGCATAGTCACCATTTTTATAGCAGGCTTCAACGGCAAAATCATCCCCTTCGTAGCGGGAGGTGACCCGATCGGCTGTTCGTTCACCGGTCACGAACACCGGCCCTTCCGAAAGAGGGATCAGATTTCCTTTATTCCTGATGTTCCGGATCGTTCCGTTGGTTTTACTGAAGGAAAAGGTGAGGTCTCCCGCCTTAACGATCAGCGTATCCCGGGTCTCCCGGACGAGGGGCTTTTGAGATGCTGTTTGGTTCAACAGTTCTGCGGCTTTGACTGACGGCTTTTTCAGCGGCCAGGCCCAGGTATTCACATGCCGGCCGTGCGGGTCGGTCATTTTGATGCGTAAAACATCAGCCGATTGCCAGGCAGGGGGCAAGCTTACTTTCAGGCATCCTTTCGCCCCCGGAGCCAGATTGGTTTGCAGGTTCCCTGTAAACATCAGCTTTTCATCCGGCTTCCCGTCGGGTCCCGGAAAACTGGCCCATTCGGCAACGAATGAACATTGGCTGAGATTAGTGTAGAAGAACCGGTTTTCAATACGAAAATTGCCATCGAATTTGGGCGTCATATACCGTTTTTCAAAGCTGACGGGTGCCCAGACTTCGCGGATGGTAAAGAAGCTGCCTTCTTTTTCATGGTAGGGGCCCAGGATTCCGTCGGGGGCGTAATTGCCGTGCGGATCCAATTCGCGGTTACGGTCTGTCCGTTCGACCGACTCATCGGCAAAAACCCATAAAAAGCCTCCCGCACAAAGCGGTTCGTCCCACATTTTTTGCCAGTAGTCGTCTAGCCCGGCACCCAGTCCGCCGTCATGCAACCCATGCAAAAATTCGGTCGGCAGGAATATTTTGCGCTTGCTGAATCCGTCGTGCGACAAATAGTTATAATCGGTATAGTGAAGCGTATTGATGAGGTCATAATCCTGCCACGGATGCAGGACATTCCGCTTCTGGATGTCCAGTTTCGCAAAATCATCGTCCAGGTTCCTGTTTTCCATCCCTTCGTTGCCGTTGTCCCACAGGATGACGGAAGGGTGGTTGACATCGCGTGCAATCATGTCTTCGAGCAACTGCCGGGCAAGCGGACTTCCCGGCGGCGGTTCGGGCCATGCCGTGAACTCATCAATGACAAACAGGCCCAGCGAATCGCACACATCCAGGAAATGGCGCTCCGGGGGATAATGCGACATACGGACCGCGTTCACGTTCATATCCTTCATCAGGTTGACATCTTCGATGCTGAAGGCTTTGCAGGAAGTCCGGCCATACCGGGGACGGAATGTATGCCTGCATACCCCTTTCAGCTTCACGCGGACGCTGTTCACGTAGATGCCGTCGCTTTCGCGCACTTCCACGGTCCGGAAGCC